>JBBSNU010000005.1:0-23983 GCA_038260455.1 Chroococcales cyanobacterium
CCAGCACCAGCAGCGACAGGCCCCGTCAGTCTGTGCCGCCAGGTAGAACCTCGGGTAGCGCCCAGGGGTCTGGCTATTCGCACCGAGCCTTCAAAGACTGCTGCGATTAAAGGTGGCGTACCAGCTAACGGTCAAGTAACGCTTGTGCCGAATTTCCAGTTAGTGAAAGACAAGAATGGAGAAAACCGCAACTGGGTTGAAATTTCAGCGCCTGTTCCAGGATTTATCTCGGCGGGAAATTTGATCATGTGCAAGTAAACTGAGAAGTTCGATCGGTTGGGAGCATCTCCTGCATTGCAGCATTTTTTTACAGTGCCCTCGCCGCTCGCGTGCTTCGCAAGTGCACGCGAACGGGGACGGGAGCATCTCAATTTTGCATTTATAGTGCGAGCGTCCCCGCTCGCGAGTTGTACAATACGCGAGCGGGGACGATCGCACGCTCGGTAAAAAAGACATAATTGCCAAGTGATGTAGGGCGATCGTACTTGTTGACAAACCCTCAAACTTTTGGGGTGCGGTTTTCGGTAGCGCCCAGAGGTAATAAGCAAAAAGCCGATCGATCTTTCTAGTTACAGCGGCCGCTTGTCCAATCTTGGTGTCCGCGATTTGGCTGACACTTCGATTGTCGGCCAATCCAGACAATTTCCCACTTATTTTGCTTGAGCCTGAGTTCGATGCGGTGGCGCATTCCCGCAACAGAATCGTCAGCCAAGCCGACGACTGTATGAACAATTACGGCGGTTTCTCGCGTGGGATATTCAACCAAAATGCCATCGCTTTTTCTGCCTTCAGATTCTCGATCGACAATAAAGAGTTTGGCTGCGATATCTTTGGGGTTGGAAACGGTAATTTTGCGATCGGCTATGAACTGTTTAGGGTTAATTGTTTCGTAGCCAGAGCGAGTTGCAGGCTGCGAAAATGCTGCCGCAGGAATTTGGATGCAGGCGAACACAGCTAGGAAAAAGAGCGATCGAGCGAGAGTAGATTTGTTCATTAGACACCTCCAAGAACTCTTGTAGCGCAGGCTAAAATCCTGCTTTTTACCAGAAAAAATGGATTTAAAGCCTCCCTCTTGTCAGGTGAACGGAAAAATTAATTTCCCTCACCCGCAAACCTCTTCGCGTTCGAGTACGAGGTAACTGTCAACAGTTTGCTGTTAACTGTTAAAACTCATTGGCAGACTATATTGAATGCATCTGCGTCCATCAGTGTTGATCCGCTTGAAATCTGCGGTTAACTCATTAATCAAATATTTATGCAGCTTGGTCTAGTATATCGATCGCTTGATTTATGCAATTGCTCGTCTAATATATTAACCATCAAAAATAACTGCTGCTTAGGGAAAATCTCAAGTCTCAACTTGATTTAAACTCCAATCGTAAGGCAAAAAAACGATCGCCCATTCATCATCCACAGCCACCTCCGGCCTCAAATAAGCGCCCGCATACTCAGCCACCGAACCCGCCGCCTGCACAAAATCCTCCCCGTACCACTCAAAAATTTTGCTCAAATAAAGCGTCTTTTTCGCGGCATCGTACCGCACTTTATCGGGATTGCGAATAAAACTGCTGGTATCAGCCTCTAGTTGCGCCCGCACCGACTCGGGAAAATAAGCGCCGCGACGCAGCAGCGGACACCCGAGTGCAGCGCAAACTAAGGCAAAATGAATGCGCGCTTCCGCAAAGGAGGGCCGCAAAATTGCGTGTTCGATTTGATTGAGACTGTACTTTTTGCCGCCAATAATCGAGTTGGAACGGGTGAAGAAATCCAAAAAAGCTAGCCAATTTGGAATTCCTAAAATTTTGGGACGGATGGACGCGATCGGGTATACTTCGAGAACTTGAGAAATTGCGATCGCATTGTACGCATTCAGCCACAACGCCAGCCGCGCATCCGCATCCGTAACAGCAGCTAAATCTACATCTGCCAAAGTTGCCAGCCAAGCGCTCAAAACATCTGCCGCCTCAGCTTTCCATCGCCGATAATTAACGCGCCCACCAGCATCAACGTAGCGTTGCAGCAAGTCGTCCCAAGTCGAAAAATCGATCGAATTTATCATTCATTACCATCCACATTCTAAGGCGGATATTGTTTTAGGTTCTAGTTCTATTTGTACCCTTATTTTTTTTAAACAATGAGTGGACTGGGTACTCCGACGCAGCCCAAAAGTTAAATTTAAATACAGTACAGCTTATTTGATATTACCGTCAACCCAAGTCGCCCCTTTAAGCTTAGCATTTTCCCAATTTGCCCCGGTCAAATCGGCCCCAATTAAATTAGCTCGACTCAAATCAGCACCTGCTAAATTAGCTTGTCGCAAAGAAGCCCCGCCGAGGGAAGCCCCGCTCAAATTTGCCCCGGATAAATTAGCTTCTCGGAGATTTGCACCTCCCAAATCCGCCCCTTGCAAATCGGCATTTACTAAACTCGCTTGCGGCAGGGGAATGCTTCTCGAATCGCATCCGCGACACTGGTTATACCAATTTCATAAAGTAGCGCTAGATATTACCCCCCCAACCCCCCCGAACTCGCGGGGTGGCTCAGAATTCATCTGTAGCATATCTTTAGAAAAATGGTATTACTTGCTGAAGATTAGCTGCAATCGCCCCGGTGGCCAACCAGCAAATCAGTCCAAATGAAACTGCTTCCAAAGTTACAGATTTCATGGTCTTTACCTTCTACAATTATAAAAGATTCTTAATTTAAACTTCAACGGGGCTCGGTTGATTGCGGCACAACACCAATCCCAGTTTTTGAGGCCAATTTGTATTTTCCCCTTACCTCCCATACCAAATATGACCAATAAAAGCAACTTTTTTGATAAACTGTTAGCGGCTGTTGAAAGCAATCAAAGTTTGCTGTATTTAGCCCTAGATCCAGACCCGGAAACCTTGCCGGCGCTGATTTCGATGACTGCGGAGGAAACTCAAAGTTTTGTGACTGATTTGTTGGTAAGGTTCAAAAGTGCGATCGACCAAACAGCCGATTTAATTTGTGCCTGCAAACTCACCCTCGGTTTTTATCAATGTCTCGGCATCCCCGGCTGGGAACTGCTGCAACAAATTTTAACAATAATTCCCCGCCATATTCCAGTAATTTTAGATGCCAAACACAGCGATTTAAACACTAGCGGAGTGTTTGCCAAAACCGTATTTGAAGACTGGCAATTTGACGCTATTACTCTAAGTCCCTATGCCGGATTCGACGAAGTAGCACCATTTTTATTATATCCCGGAAAAACTGTTTTTGTCCTCTGTGCCACTGCCAACCCGTCAGCCGCCGCATTGCAAGAATACCCGACACCAGAAAACCCTTTGTACTTGCAATTAGTCCGACTCTCTCAGACTTGGGGAACTCCCGAAAAACTCGGTTTGGAAGTAGGAGTAATGCCCGATATGTTGGCGCGCATCCGCCAAGCAGCTCCCGAACGGCTGATTTTAGTTGAAGGAGACATCGCCGAAGAAAATGACATCGCAGAAGAAAGCAACCTCGCACAACTGCTGGCGGCCGGTTTAAGCAAGAATGGTGAGGATTTATTGCTACCAGTTCCCCCAAGTTTGTTCGCGAAAAAAGAGCCGCGCCGAGAAATTGAGAAATTGCGGGATAAAATTAACGAACAGAGGCTGCGGGCGATCGCAGGCAGTCCAACTTGCGAATTGTGGCTGCCCGACGTATGCTTTTTGCAACCCGAACCCAACCGCGATTTAATCTTGCAACTTTATGACATCGGCTGCGTAGTTTTTGGCGACCACGTACAAGCATCGGGCGCAGTATTTCCCTATTACATCGACTTGCGAAAAATCATCTCAATTCCGCAAATTTTTCACCAAATTGTCAGCGCCTATGCAGACATTCTCAAGGATTTAAAATTCGATCGCATTGCCGGAATTCCCTACGGTTCTTTACCCACAGCAACGGGTTTAGCATTGCGGATGGAACGCCCGATGATTTTCCCGCGCAAAGAAGTGAAAACTTACGGTGCGGGTAAGTTAATTGAAGGGCATTTTCAGGCTGGAGAAACGATTGTCGTTGTCGATGATATTTTGATTAGTGGCAAAAGCGTGATGGAAGGTGCGGGTAAGTTAAAATCTGCGGGGTTAAATGTAGAAGATATTGTGGTTTTGATCGACCACGAACAGGGTGTAAAAGACAGATTGCAGGTCAACGGTTATCGCGCGCATTCTGTGCTAGCGCTTTCAGAAATTGCTCAAGTTTTGTATCAAGCAAATCGCATTAATACGGAGCAATTTAATATGTTGACTGCGGAAGGTTAAACCCCCAATTCCTGTAGGGGCGGGTTCACCGATATCTATGAAACCCACAAATGATCTCATAAACCCGCCCTCTTCGCTTCGCCCTTGTTTACATGAACATTTAACCTATAAATTAATCGTACATTTTGATTTTTGGTTGGGTGGGGGCGGGTTTACTAGATTATTTATCTTAGGCATAGATGGTTGGTAAACCCGCCCCTACGAGCCAATTAGATTAACCTTGCAAAACTTCAATTAAAGCATCGCCCATCGCCCGACAACCAACCTGTTTCATGCCTTCTGACATGATATCGCCCGTGCGGTAATTTTTATCCAAAACTTTGATAACTGCTTGCTCGATTTTATTAGCAGCTTCCGGCTGATTTAACCCGTAGCGCAACATCATTGCCGCGCTTAAAACTTGGGCGATGGGATTTGCTTTATCTTGTCCGGCGATGTCCGGCGCGGAACCGTGCACTGGTTCAAAAACTCCCGGCCCACTCGATCCTAAACTAGCAGAAGGTAGCATTCCAATACTACCAGTTAACATCGCCGCCGCGTCGGAAAGAATGTCGCCGAATAAGTTGCCGGTGACTATTGTATCGAACTGTTTTGGCCAGCGAATTAACTGCATTGCTGCGTTGTCAACGTAGAGGTGAGAAAGTTCGACATCGGGGTATTCTTGGGAAAGGGCAATTATGCGATCGCGCCACAGTTGCGAAACATCCAAAACATTCGCTTTATCAACGGAACACAGCCTTTTCCCGCGCTTCCTGGCCGTCTCAAAAGCGACTCGCCCGATTCTGTCAATTTCTGAGTCGGTGTAAGCCATTGTATTTACACCGCGTTTTTCCCCGGTTTCTGTCTCAAAAATGCCTTTGGGTTTGCCGAAATAAATGCCGCCTGTAAGTTCGCGGACTACCATAATATCCACGCCTTCGACAACTTCTTTTTTTAATGAAGAAGCATCGACTAATTGCGGTAAAATAGTTGCAGGACGCAAATTTGCAAACAATCCCAATCCGGCGCGCAGTCCTAATAATCCAGTTTCCGGGCGCTGTTCGCGCGGCAAATTATCCCACTTGTAACCGCCGATGGCTGCTAGTAATACTGCATCGCTATTGCGGCATTTTTCCATAGTTTCTTCTGGTAGCGGATTGCCTGTTTCGTCAATAGCAGCGCCGCCCATTAATGCTGTTTGAAATTCAAAGCCGATGTCCAATTGTTTGCCGACAAGTTTCAGGACATCTACCGCTACAGCGATAATTTCCGGGCCGATGCCGTCTCCCGGCAAAAGAGTGATGCGGTAGTTTTGAGTCATATCAATTTTGGGGTTTTGATTGTAGATTTTTGAGGACTTATATTATATCCGCTTGCAGGTTCGTAATAAAATTAGTTTGTAATGAGGACTAAAGTCCTCGGATCGATGCGGACTAAAGTCCTCACTACAAACCGTTTTTATTATGGTAATTGACCGGAGATAATATTGCCTACAGAAACTTATGATTATATCAGCTTCTGTGCGCGATCGCACAAACGGGATTTTTGATCGGTTTAGGAAAGTGCGATTTCCTCACTTGCTAGCAACAGCCATCAAATATTTCGCGTGAATTTCTACCTCAGTCTCCAAAAACTCACTAAAGCTATCATGGCTTTTAATAAACGAAGTTTGGTTAGTTCCTTCGCAGTATGAGTAAGTCGGAGGATCTGCACCTTCTGATACTCGAAAAAAGCTGAATTGATAGCCCTGGTGCATGAAGAAAATAAAGGCATCGTCTGGTAGGGATTCAGCAAAGTTATTTTCCTGTAATAACTCGACAGCCCACTCTTGCAGTTGAGGTAGATGATTAAAGAAACAGTCCGATCCGCGTAAGAATTCACCAGCACTCAGCCCCATAGATAACAGAAATTCTTGATAGGCGCGGGGCAGAGAAATTCCTAACTTTTGCTCGATCGCAATTACGTCATCGCGGGTACAGCCTACGAGTTCATCTGGCTTCACGAGTTTTAGTTCTATCAGTTGATTTTTGACTTTATCTAAGTACATAGCTAATACATCCTTAAGGTTTGAATTTTTAGATATCGCCTCTTGAAAAATACGGCTGTGCGTCAGTTGCGATCGGTTTAAAGTGTATCATTTACTGTCAGTCTGATGTTGGGGAACCGCCTGCGAAATTGCTCTATCACGTCACAACAGGAATGACAGGGTTCTCTTTCTGTCCATAGATTTATTCTACCTTGAACCTCTGGTGTTTGAATATATCTCAATCCCACTTCCTCAAGGAGTTTCCGTTCGCTGTCATAGGCTCGTGAATGTCCGGGTGGGACTTCAAAAGTCTGAAATAATGGCTCGTCTGATAAACGAACTGTGCCGGGACGAGTCGATCGACCACTGACGGCTATCAATTCCCCACTATCATCCCCAATTTGGAAGTCTACAACAGCAATATTTTTGTAGGCTGACACTCCTAGCTGTTCCCGAATTTGACTAATACGATCCACCCATTCTTCCATACTGCCCTTTTTATCTTTTCTAATACTTCCCCAGATTACCAAAGGGATTAAGGGATAAAGTAGGCAATTTTGCAAGAGAGTTCGCCCTTCCCGCAATTTTGATGAATCGAGAAAAGGGCATCAAGCGCCGCTATCCCCGCAGGAATAACCCTTTCAAGCATTCGGATCGATTCCCAATTCCCGAAGTTGACGCGCGAGTGATTCGCTGCGCTGGCGTTCAGTTTCTAATTGGGCGATCGCACTTTGGGCCCGCTGCTTTTCTTGTTCCGCCCTTTGTCGTTCCAATTCCGATTTTTCCGAACTCCAAAGCAGCAAATTTCCCCCTGAATCCCACCACCGCAACCAGTGCATAGTTGTACCCAATCGCGTCCCGTACCAAATGCCCAAAAACAAATTAATTTCAGGTATCCAGTAACGTCCTTCTGCTGTCGGTGACTGCAAAACATATTGATTTTCTTGCAGACAGCGCACTTCCAAATCGGGTTCGTAAGGGTCAAAAATAACGTAGGTAGGAATCTGCCAAATTTGCTCGTAGCAATACAGTTTTCCGTAAGGATATTTGGCGCGCACCGAGTATTCCCCAGCGTCGGTTTCTGAGAGAAATTCCATCGCTATGGCAACTCTATCGCCCTCCAAAGACGGCGTATAACTGCGGCGAATCACTCCTTCAGCTAGGGGCAATACTCGCGGCACGTACATCCAGTCTGGCGCTTTGACTACGGTTTTTTGATTGACGGTAGCTGCGATCGCAAAATTCGATGCAATCAACATTTCGGGTTGGATGCGATCGGACGTACCGAGGGCATCCGTCAGCGCGGCCGCCAGCGGTGGCTGTTGAATGTTTTCCACGGGTTCGTCCGGTAATATAAAGTCTGATGGCAGTTTTTCCCAGGTAACAACTGGCTCTTGTTTCGCGGGATTAATTTGGAGAACCATAGATTAGTTCCTAGCTGTTGCGATGAATCTATTTTATCAGAATGATTGGAAATTCACTATGGCTCTAGTTAACTTTATTCATCACCATCTATTTAATACCTTCCCACGTCAATATCAAGATTTATTAAATATCCGCAAGCAGATACTGACATAATGCCAGTTTTAATTTATACTTAAAAGCAATTGAACCGTGAAAATTAAAGTAATAAAATGTCTGAACTTAGACAAAATCTAATTACCAGAGATTGGGTAATCATCGCCACCGAACGGGCAAAAAGACCGGACGAATTTGCTAATACAAAAAAATTGATGGTAGCAGTGCCGCCATACCGTGCCGATTGCCCGTTTTGCGTGGGAAATGAAGAAGACGGAACCTTAGAAACTTACCGTTTGAGTGATGAAGGGACTGGCTGGAAAGTCAGGGCAATGACTAACAAATATCCCGCCCTATCCCCGACTGCAGAACGGCTCAGAATATCATCAGGAATTTACCGCACAATGTCGGGAATCGGCGTTCACGAAGTAATTATCGAACACCCGCGACATGATTTGACTACTGCTTTGTTGACCGTTGAAGAAGTTGCCAACATACTTTTAGTATACCGCCAGCGCTATTTAGAAATTAGAAAATATCCTTACATTGAAACAATTGTGATCTTCAAAAATCACGGCCCAACTGCCGGAACTTCTATCGAACATCCTCACTCGCAAATAGCAGCTACGCCCGTTGTGCCTAACCAATTTCGCAGGCGGATCGACGAAGCTATTAGATATTTTGACGACACTGGAGAATGTTTGTTTTGCCGGACTTTGGAAGATGAGTTAGCGACGGGTGAAAGAGTAATCTTTGAAAGCAAAGATTTTGTCGCTTGTATCCCTTTTGCTGCACTTTCGCCCTTTCATATTTGGATTTTTCCGCGCCGGCATTCGTCTTCCTTTGATGATATTACTGATGCGGAAATTATTGGTCTTGCTGATACTTTGAAAACTGTACTCGCTCAGCTTTATTACGGATTGAACGATCCAGATTATAATTATAGTATTCGATCGGTTCCAACTGCCGAACAAGGAACCAAATACTTTCACTGGTATATCGCAATTATTCCCAGAGTCACGAAGCAGGCTGGGTTTGAGTTGGGTAGCGGGATGTTTATCAATACTGCTTTGCCCGAGGAAAGTGCCGAGTTTTTGCGATCGACTAAAATTCCTAACGACTGTAATTTCCGAGCGACCTAAAGTATAATAAATTACAATAATTTAAAAAATGTCCGAGGTCAAGACAGCAGAGGATTTGATGAGTTTTAATCATCTCTGGCATAAATCACAGGATCGCAGATTTCAAGCAGATAAACCGAGATCAACGCAAATAATTTCCTGAAGAGTTGAGGATTTTTGCAATCTGGTCTAATGTACAATTGAAATGCAGTACAGCTTGATTTACGATCTAAATCGATCGAGGTACAGGTTGACCCAACTCACAATAAACCTTCGACATACTGCCAGTAGTCATCGCTAAAAGTAGCTTTCAACATATCTCTAATTTTACCGTCGATCGATAATCTCGCTTCGCCAGAGTCGCCACTATCGCCGATTTCTCGACTGTCATCAGATAAATGTTCTTGGAGGTGGGCCAGAGTATTGGCGAAATTAGCTAGAAAATAATGTTCGTCCACCCACGCTGTCGGATCGGGGATTGTTGGACTCCCAAAAGCCCGATCGACTAAATCCGGGGTAAAATCGTCAGTGTGGTTTTTCATGCTGAGGTCGATTGAGATAAAATTTGCAACTTATCCCAATCTTAAGCTGAATTGTGAACGCTTGTGCGATCGCGATCGACCCACCGCAGTGATAAATTTGTGTAATTCGTGCGATCGCGATCGAGCTTGTTTTGGCGATCGCGTGCTATCATACTACCTCACAGTTGGCGCTCACAAATTTTTACCTCCTGCAAAACAGACTTGGGCACCATTCCGTGAACTCCTTTTTGGGGATTGTTGACAGCCTGCGTAATCCGAAAATTTACCGCGATAGAACACAAAACATAAGCATCTTCCTCTTTGAAACCTGCAAACTTTTGCAACCAATAAACCGTCTGTTTGACCGCAATTTCCAATGCTTCATCTAATGTTCTACCGAATCCCATAATCGCAAGATGAGTAGGATTTTCAGCCAACGGAAATATCACAAATAAATCCTTATACCAATTTCATAAAGTAGCGCTAGATATTACCCCCCCCAACCCCCCCTTACTAAGGGGGGGCTAAGACTTAATCGGGAGCATCTCAGTTTTGCATTTATAGTGCGAGCGTCCCCGCTCGCGTCTTGTACGCAGGAGCGAGCGGGGACGCTCGCACTACAATAAAAAAATGCTTTTTGCAAAACTGAGATGCTCCCGACTTCATCAGCATATCTTTAGAAAAATGGTATTAGCTTTGAGAAGCTGGCAAATTATTCGATTTTAAATTTTAGATTTTTCGACTTCGCTCAAAACAAGTTTGAGATTGAGGAATTGATAGGATTTTAGATACTTCGGCTTCGCTCAGTACAAGTTTTAGATTTTGGATTAAGGATTGGGGATTGGAGGATTGATTGGTCAATACCTCATCTGGCGCTTTAACTGCTATATTTATTTGAGATGAATAGTTGAGGTTTGTGATATCTGAGATATTCTCAGAACTTCTTAAATTTTTGATAACTTTTGCCGTTTAAAATTCACAGCGGGGGCAGATTTATATATATTGGGGTGGGGAGTTATATTTTGCTGGTGAAACCCGCCCTACAGAATAATGACAATAACTTATGTTAACACCATTACCCGATAAATTAGAAATTTCCCAAGGTTCTTCTCGCAACCTGTGGTTTTTTGCTGTTTTGATTTTAATTGTCCTCTTACTAAGTTTGATTGTACAATCATTCTTCAACAAACCCCAACTTTTAACCGACCCGTTTCTGCAATTTCCCACAGCAAACTCGGTGCGAGTTGTGTGGTTTACCGAGTTTCCCGGTACTCGCAACACTGTTACTTACGGCAAAAACTTAAATAAAACTGCCGCAGCAAATACTACCAAGCTAAGCCGCACCAGAGAAGACAAAGACTCGCAAATTCCCGATGAAATGAAACAGGGCATAACTAACAACAATCCCATTGTGCGCGACATCTGGCGGCACGAAGCAGAAGTCCGCAATTTAACGCCCGATGTGCGGATTCCTTATCTAGTAACCAGCCACCAAAAAGACGGCACATCTGTCAGCAGCAAAGTTTTTACACTTTCTCCGACACCAGCAGCAGGAATGCCACTCAAAATTCTTCTAACTTCCGACCATCAATTGATGCCGATGACAGCAGCCAATCTCCAGAAAGTAACAGAAACAATTGATAAAGTTGACGCGGTTTTCATGGCTGGAGATTTAATTAATATACCCGATCGCGCTTCCGAATGGTTCGACGACTACCGAGGGCGCGCCTTTTTCCCCGGTTTGCAAGGCCGCGCCTTTTCGGAACTGGACAAAAACGGCATCAAAACAGTGTACGGCGGCGGCGAACTGATCCAGCACGCGCCCTTATTTCCGGCAATTGGGAACCATGAAATTATGGGGAGGTTTTCAACTACCAGCACCCTCAACGACCAGTTTAACGACTCTTTCCCCCGCGCTGCAGTCCAGAAAATATATCCATACCTCACTCAAAAATATGGGGTAAAAAACAAAGACGTTTTGTTAAAAAACAATAGTTTTAACAGCGATACCTACAACGAAATTTTCAGCTTACCAAGCGACCAAAATTATTATGCCGTGACTTTTGGGGACGTGCGGTTAGTGACTTTGTATGTTACAAATATCTGGCGGACTCCGAATTTAGATCCGGCGGCCAGAGGCAGGTATCGGGAACGGGACGAAGATTTTGACCGTCCCGAAAAATGGGGATACGGACAGCATATTTTCGAGCCAATTGTCAAGGGCAGCGATCAATATATTTGGCTGGAACAAGAATTAAACAGTGCCCAATTTCAGCAGGCAAAATATAAAATTGTGATGTTTCACCACCCGCCGCATTCTCTGGGCGACAATATTGTACCTGCTTATACTGATCCGGTGCAAATAGTCGATCGCACTGAGGATGGCGAGATTAAGATGGTGCGTTACGAATATCCGAAACAGCAAGATTATATTATTCGGGATGTGGTGCCGCTGCTAGAAACAGCGGGCGTGCAGTTGGTATTGTACGGACATTCGCATTTGTGGAATCGGTTTGTGAGTTCCAGCGGAATGCACTTTTTGGAGACTTCTAATGTGGGCAACAGTTACGGTGCGTTTGCGGGGGAAAAGCGCCGATTTGTGCCGCCGGCATATCGCGAGGATTACAGCGCTATTGGAGACCCGAACGGATTGGAACCTGTGGTGCCGACTGTAGCGCCTTTGTTGGGGAAAACCGGGCTGCCGCTGCCGTATATTGAGAGCAACGATCTTACGGCTTTCAGTATTTTTGAAACTGGGAAAGGTACGGTTAGCAGCTATTATTTTGATACGCGGAAACCCAAGTCAAACGTTGTAAAATTTGATGAGTTTAAGTTGAAAAAGTCGTGAGTTTATGTGGCTCAAACTAGGGATGAATCTAGCTCGAAATGCAGGCGCAGTCAGAAACCGGGTTTTTCACAAAAATCCTTCGCAATCGCCCCAGATTAAATAAAAAACAGGAGCATCTCCTGCATTGTAAAAAGCATTGTTTTTATTTATTATAGTGCGAGCGTCCCCGCTCGCGTATCTACTCGCGCGCGGGGACGCTCGCACTATAATTAAATGCAAAACTCAGATGCTCCCTAAAAAACCCGGTTTCTTTGGTCAAAATGCGTCCATAACTATCCCCTTAAACCTTGTCTTTTGCAGGCGGAACTAAACCCGTTTTATTCAAACCGGCATCAATATCCCTGAGCAATTTTAAATCATCTTCGGGTAAAGAATTAACAGGCGAGTATTTTTCTAGAAACGAGAATGCTTGCCGAAATTCGCGGGGGCGGGAGTCGATCGCCCGATCGAAGTGACAAGGTACAATTCTCTCAAAATCCCAACTCGCAACTCTATCCGCCCAATCGAGAGTTTCCCTCGGCGCGCGGTTGAGAATCAAAGCCTGCAAAACCGGCGCAACCAACAACCGCCCTCCACCCCGCAAAGCCTCGAACGATCGCGCCCAACCAGTTTTCCACTGGAACGGATACAACCCAAAATAAGCTTTTCTAGAGCGTTCTGGCGCTTTGATAGCTCTATCTAACACCCCCGACCAGGGCGGCACTTCCAGCACGCTGGGACGAAAATACATGGCAAATAAAGCGATTCTATGCCATCCTTTGCGCCGATTTTCCTCGGTGTCTGCCACCACATCCGAGGCGGTGTCTTTGGCGTGAAACAGCAGCGGATAGGAGTCGAGTTGGAGAATCGCGGGCGGGTTTTCGGGAATGGAAACGACGGAATCTGTTAGCATCAGCGTGCGCGACTGCCTGTGAAATAAGGCAACTTCAGCGAAGCGGCCCAAACCGAGGTCGATCGGGCCTAGGATTGCCCAGTCAAATTCACCTGCGAGGGGCGTGTTGCTGCTGTCACAGGGCAGTACAGAGGTGCGTTTCGCCGGCAAACCCAGCCAACTCAGCGGCAAATTTATGGGGAAACTCCACTGCTGCGGCGCGACAAACACCTGCGCTGCGGGAAAACACCTCGCAAACGGGCCGACAAACACTTTGTGCTCGATGCCGGAACCCGTTGTCAACAAAATATACTTAACTTCGCCGTGCTCTGCTACTAACTCGTTTAGCAAGCGGATGCACTCGCGAGTCGGTGCGACGGGGGCGTAGACTAGAAGGCCTTGGGGTTCTAGTTTAATAACCGTCATCCGCACCGGCACAATCACGTAGAAAATGCCTTGGAGTTGGTCAAAAGTCCAGATTTTGTCTTTGACTATTTCTTTGCGGATGGTACGCCGCTTGCCGTAGGGATAGAGGGGGACGATCGGCCAAAATGGCCAGGAATAGTCCCGATTGTCTGTCTGTGTTGATGTTGGTGTGCCTTCGCCCTCTGCCACTGGTGCGACTCCTTGCCGATTTTTTTGGTACTTGCGCGCGATCGAACTTTTGTTAATCTTATTTCAATGTTGCGGCGCGGATTCGAGGAGTTGAAAAGGGGTTACGGGCGATCGGGCTTTTGAAAGTTTCAGTTTTGACTGCCGGCATCAGTAGACTTGAATTAAAAAAAATCGGAAAATACCCTAAAATCATCTGCGTCAATCAGTGTTGAATCAAATTACATCTCTCAGTGTTGAAGAGTGAATTCGGCTTGTACAAGCAATTTGGGATAGCATCGCAGCAGAGTAAGCTGATCCCAATCTTACAGAACCGCAAAAACAGGAACTCGATCGTCGAATTAGTGATAGCGAAGCTAATCCAGATGATGTAATGACATGGGAAGAAATTAAAGCTTTGGTAAATACTTTTTAAATTGTATCATTGAACAGTATCTGAGGTCGGCACAATGTCTGAAATGACTCTCAATCTAACGGAACTAAAAGAAATATTGAAAAGTGCGATCGTAGAACTACTGCGAGACAACAGAGAGGAATTTTCTGAGCTATTAGCAGATGTCATGGAAGATATCGCAATGGAACGGGCGATCGCACAACGTGAAACTACGGAAATGGTGAGCCACGAAGCAATATTTCAACTGTTGGAGCCCAAACGGAGATGTGGTTACTAATGTTTGTAAGAGTATGTGTAGTCTTTGACTTGTATCATTAAATTATAATCGCAATATTTGACAAAGCTCAACCATCAACCCATCCGCGTTGATCTGCGTTGATCTGCGGTTAAAAAATCTCAACTCTCACCAAGCCATTCCCTCGCCCTCGCCAACAACTCATCCAAACTTTCGATCGGCCAAAACCGCACCTTTCCATCCGCCGAACCTGTTATCAAAAACTTCCCGTCCCGACGAAAACAAACACTATAAATTCGACTTTTCAGCACCACAAAATCAGCCTCACCTTTGACCAAATTCCCCTTATAGCCGTTATAGTCTGCTAATAAATTCCCCTGTAAGTCCCACAATTTAGCGGTGCCGTCTGTTGAGGCAGTGGCGATCACATCTCCTGTGGGGCTAAAACTGACACTATTTACCGAGTCATTATGTCCGCTGAAAGTTACCAAGCAGTTGCCCTGCAAATCCCATAATTTGGTGGTCTGGTCATCTGAGGCAGTGGCGATCGCATCTCCTGTGGGGCTAAAACTGACACTTCTTACCAAATGATGATGTCCGCTGAAAGTTACCAAGCAGTTGCCCTGCAAATCCCACAATTTGGCGGTGCCGTCTGTTGAGGCAGTGGCGATCGCATCTCCTGTGGGGCTAAAACTGACACTATTTACTGAGTTATTATGTCCGATGAATGTTACCAAACAGTTGCCCTGCAAGTCCCACAATTTGGTTGTTTTGTCATCTGATGCAGTGGCGATCGCATCTCTATGCGGGCTAAAACTGACACAATTTACCGATTTATTATGTCCGGTAAATGTTACCAAACAGTTGCCTTGCAAATTCCACAATTTGGCAGTGTTATCAATTGAGCTAGTAGCGATCGCATCTCCTGTGGGGCTAAAACTGACACTATTTACCCAGTGATCATGTCCGGTGAAAGTAGCCAAGCAGTTGCCGTGCAAGTCCCACAATTTGGCGGTGTTGTCAATTGAGGTAGTGACGATCGCATTTCCATAGGAGCTAAAACTGACACTATTTACCGAGTCATTATGTCCGGTAAATGTTACCAAACGGTTGCCATGCAAGTCCCACAATTTTGCTGTTTTGTCAATTGAGGCAGTGGCGATCATATTTCCATGCGGGCTAAAACTGACACTCCATACCAAGTTATTATGTCCAGTAAATGTGACCAAACAATTGCCCTGCAAGTCCCACAATTTGGCGGTGTTGTCATCTGAGGCAGTGGCAATCACTTCTCCTGTGGGGCTAAAACTAACATTTATTACCGGGTCATTATGTCCGGTGAATGTTACCAAACAGTTGCCCTGCAAGTCCCACAATTTGGCGGTGTTGTCAGTTGAGGCAGTGGCGATAGCTTCTCCTGTAGGGCTAAAACTGACACAATTTACCGGGTCATTATGTCCGGTGAATGTTACCAAACAGTTGCCCTGCAAGTCCCACAATTTGGCGGTTTTGTCAATTGAGACAGTGGCGACCGCTTCTCCTGTAGGGCTAAAACTGACACTATTTACCGAGTTATTATGTCCGGTGAATGTTACCAAACAGTTGCCCCGCAAGTCCCACAATTTGGCGGTGCCGTCTCTTGATGCTGTGGCGATCGCTTCTCCATCCCAGCTAAAACTGACACTTGTTACCCAACTATTATGTTCGGTGAATGTTATCAAAGAGTTGCCTTGTAAGTCCCACAATTTGGCGGTATTATCAACTGAGGCAGTGGCGATAGCTTCTCCTGTAGGGCTAAAACTGACACTTGTTACCGAGTCGTTATGTCCGACAAATACACGCCGTTCACGGATTTTAGCGATAATTCCCTGCAAAGCTAACAGAGGACTGGTAGTGGGATATTCCGAAAGCTGGGGATTATCCGGTATCCATTTCTTTAAGTCTTCTCCTGCTTTGATAGCTGCCCGCAAAGCTTCTATTTGCTTTCCCCTCGACTGAAAAAGCTTTAAGGCATCGTGTCCAGCTTCTTCAATTTTGACAATTTCTTTAACTTGTCTGCGAATTTCTTTCAAGAAGTGATTAGATGTCATCAGTTCTCGGCGTTCATCATCTCGACTGGCATCTAAAAAATTATTATCCTCATCGCTCAAACGTTTCCCCGCTTTCCACAGCAACGCATCATCCAAGGCTGTGCCTCGCAACAATCGCAAAGTATCTTGACGATTTGAGGCAATCCAAGCAGCGAAGTTTTCTTGGTACGGACGGAGTTTCGCTAATTCTTGCTGTACCCAATCGAGGTTAAATATTTTTCGATAAATGGGGTTGTAAACTCGCAGTTTACCATTTTCTTTTACTACTAATCCCGACAACTGTAACTCCATTTGGTCGGGACTGTTATCAGCATCAATGTGTTCTTCGGAAGACGCAAGAATTTGCTGATCAATGCCGAGGAGTTGGCTAGTGCGCTGTTGGTTGCCGAGGAGGCGGTCTCGAATTGTTCCGAGATGTTTGGGATTGTCCTTCGCTTCCCAGTTATCAATAATGTGAGTGTGCACCAGTTCGCCAATCTCAGGATTGCTAGTTGCTGCTTTTTCTAGGACAATTTTACAAAGTTTTTGCGTCAAAAAAGGCTGTCCGCCAGTCCAGTCTAAAATTTCATTTAAAACCTGAATGGGATGATCGACTTTCCCTGCCAACCCTTTCGCTAGAGGTGCAGCTTGTTCTTTAGTGAAACCTTTTAATTCAATAGCTTGACCGATATTAAAAGGAGTGCGCTTTTTATCTTGACTTAGATCGGCAGGTGTTGCCACGCCCAACAGACAAAAGGTAAGACGTTTATATTCAGGATTTTCTGCACGTTTGTTATAGCAAGCCCGGATTAAAGCAAAAAAGTCATCTTTGAAATTTAGATTCAAAAGATTATCAATTTCATCAATAAAAATAATGATTTTTTCCGTTAATTCAACTAATAAAATATCTGCAATAAACTGACTCAATCGCTGAACTGGTGATAATAACTCTCGCTGCTGCCACCAACTAACATGATCTACCTTTCCAGACAGAGAAAAATTTCTAACCAACTCGGAAATAATGCCCAAATACCACTCCTCTGAAGTTATATTATTACCGATATCTGTTAGGTCGATAGCAGCACATTTAAATTCTTCTTTGCGTAGGCCTTTCATTGTTTGTATTTGCAAGCTAGACTTGCCCATCTGTCTGGAGTTCAACACATAACAAAACTCTCCAGCTTTCAAGGATTCATAGAGATGGTCATCAGCCTGACGCTTAACATAGCTAGGATGTTTGTAGCTTAAAGATCCACCGACTTTATATTGAGAAACTGTCATGAATTTTAATTCCTCTTTCTCGTCTAATCCCGAAATTTTAGCCTAAAATAATCCTGATATAATTGGCAGCTAGGGATAATACCGCAAGTATCTTCCTTGACGAGTCCCGTACCAAGCAACTTGAATTTTACTAACTGTTCTAATTTCACGGAATTGTCAGCATTAACAACTTCTCCGAGAGCTACTTGGAGTTCGGGATACTTCTGCAAACCTGCCCAGCAACTATTCAAATGCGCTTTGTAAATTCCCACATCCGTAGCAGCCATTCGCAACAGTTCTTTCAAAGTAAATTCCTGACGTGCTAAACGATAAAGTGCCATGCGTACTAGATAAGGATAGCCACCTATCACGGCCATCAATTCCACTACCTCGTCAGTTCCCCAATCCAATTGATGGCGCTTGGCTAACTCTTGCACAGCTTTTTGGCTAAACTCCGATAGTTCCACCATAAATCCTACATTAAACGGCGATTGATTAAAAGGTAATTTCACATAAGCTTCTGTAGAATAGAGCAACACCATTCGCAGGTTTTCCCAAATGTCCGTCTTCGTAGTTTCCTCGAACCAGCTTCGCAGCATCGTCAGAAATTGTTCAGCGACTTCTACATAAGGAAAAACCAGATCTAATTCTTCTATAATCAAAATGATCGGACTGTCTATTACCTCTAAAACTTCAGCTTGAAAATAAGCTTTACAATTAACACCAATTCCCTGCCCAACCTGCCAATATTTATCGACTTGAGATTCCAATTGTAATTGTTTGCTAATATTCAGGCAAAACCACTTAAAGAAATCATCTATCTTATTAAATAAAGCTACTTCAACATCCATCAAATTTAATCGCACTAACCGATAATTATCTTTGGTGTGAGCGACAAGACGGTTTAACAAAGAAGTTTTACCCAGTTTCTTAGGGGCTTTAATCCGAATCATTGACCCAGGCTGCAAAATTGTTTCATGACAATCAGATTCAATGGGAGGACGCTCAACATAAAAGGAAGAATTGAACGAAAGAGGCTTGTCGGGAAATTCTAATATTTTTTGTAAGTCAGGATAAAGCAGGGAAGATTCTCTTAATTGAGCGCTAACTAATTCAGGTTTATACTGACAAAATAATGGAATCAATTCATTTCTTTGTCGGTAATGTTCGCCCCTTTTATTTTCAAAGCCAAAGAATTTGCAAATATTTAAAATATCATGTCTGACACTTTCTTTACTTTTTTTACTGCGACAAGTAGATTTTGCGCTCGCACTTGCTGCTTCGCGCTTTTCATTAATCATTCTAGCGATTGTTTGGTCTGTGTGTCCTTGTAAAAATGCTTCTAGTACATCATGTTGCTCACGCTTGATTCCTTTTGGGTAAATCTCGTCGAACTCTTTTTGAGTCATCATCTCGATCTCACCTCAATCCTTGACTGGTCAGCTTTACCGTAGTTTACCACAACTTCTAGCTCCGGCTTGAGCGGTCAGTTTATTTTCACAATCTTACACTCAAATCTGAGTTTGTGAATTTTTATTCACAAACCCATCTAACGTTTGTGATTTTTTTTGTATGATTCCCACTTAATAAACAATTTTGTCGGATTTAATTAGCAATTCAACTTATCTCAAAAGCGTTGTGCCATTCTAGAAAGTGTAAATACAGAGGTTAAAGCCATGAAATTACCCAAAAATGGACGAATTCAAAAGAAAGACTGCAATCAAAAACATCGATGGAATTTTATTGAGAAGCCATCGAAATCAGATATCAAATGGTTCTTAGAAAAAGTGTTCGTCCCGATCGCCCTTGTGGTGATTCCTTTGTCACCAAGCGCGATCGCCCTAATTCCTGCCCTAATTCCCTTAGCAACACCGTTGATCATCCCTCCCAATACCCAACAACCGGCAAATCCAGCGATCGATCGCACAATTCCACCGTCAAAATAAAATCGGATGCGATCGCTCCTAATCCAAGAAACCGGGTTTCTGCGATAATTTACGCATCCTAACGAGATTTTGCAAAGAAACCCGGTTTCTGACCCCTCGCGCGATCGCCCTTGTTACGCCAACTGTAACTGCACATTCTGCAACTTGCAAATAGCTTTCAATACTTGCGCCAACTCGATCGATCGCCCTTTATCAATCAAGTTCAACTCCGGTAAAATCTGATAAGTGCAAGGATTCCCCCGCGTCAACCGCACAAACCGATAACTTTCGCCATTCGTCGTCAATCCCCAAACAGGCGATTGCACCTGCAAACTCTTAAACGCATAAGTCAGCAATTGCGGTAAACCGATCAAAGGGGCGATCGCACTATTTTTCGCCTCCACCACCAAAATCCAGAACTGTGTCGCCCCAATCTCCGCATCCGGCCCATTCACAGCGAGAATATCCAACCGCCCTTTAATTAAAGTATCTCCATCTTCAACCTCGATCGGAATGCTATCCTCCATAGTCAGCAACACAGGAATCTTAAAAAATCCCGTCAATCGCATTAACGGCGAAAGCGTTAAAAACTTCACCAATTCTTCAGAAACTTTCCCGGTTTCTAGGTAGCGCCAAAAATCATTGCTGATTTCCAAAAGTTGCTGCTGTTCAGAGTCTGTTAGAGGTTCCAGAGATAAAAATTCATCAAAAGAGCCTTCTGTTTGTCTTTCCAGTTTCAGAAGGTGGCGAACGTCGTTTAGGGAAAGTTGGCTGGCTTCTAAATTTTGAGTCATAGCTTTTGTGCGATCGGCTTTTCCTGTAAAGTATATTATACAGGCATTACAAGCGAATTTTGCCTGATACAATATTAATTGTCCCTCAACTCCAGGGAGCATATCAGTTTTGCAAAAAGCATTTTTTTATTGAGCGTGCGAGCGTCCCCGCTCGCGTATTGTACAACTCGCGAGCGGGGACGCTCGTACTATATCAAAACTGAGATGCTCCCCAACTCCACCGTCAACTCTACCTTAAATCTGCTATATTTTATGTGTACCAATTGCCCAGTCTTTCATCGAGGTTAATTAGTATGGATCTCACAGTCACATTGAATCAAATTACATCTCTCAGTGTTGAAGACCGAATTAGGCTTGTACAAGCAATTTGGGATAGCATCGCAGCAGAGCAAGCTTACCCCAATCTTACAGAAGTACAAAAACAGGAACTCGATCGTCGGATTAGTGATAGCGAAGCTAATCCAGATGATGTAATGACCTGGGAAGAAATTAAAGCTTCGGTAAATACTTTTTAAATTGTATCATTAAATTAAATCTGAGGTCGCCACAATGTCTGAAATTACTCTCAACCCAGAACGACTGAAAGAAATATTGAAAAGTGCGATCGTAGAATTACTACGAGACAACAGAGAAGAATTTTCTGAGCTATTAGCAGATGTCATGGAAGATATCGCAATGGAACGGGCGATCGCGGAAGGTGAAACCACTGAAATTGTCAGCCGTGAAGCTATCTTTCAACTGTTGGAACCCAAGCCATGAAAGTAGAATTTAGAAAAAGCTTTGAAAAAGATCTTAGCAGAATTATGGATCGAGACTTGTTAGCCAGAATAAAATCTGTCATTGAAGAAGTTGAAAATGCGGACAGTCTGTTAGATGTAAACAATATCAAAAAACTCAAAGCAGATGGAGACTACTATCGCATCCGAGTTGGCGACTACCGAATCGGTTTTGCTGATGATGGAGAGGTGGTTAGTTTTGTTCGCGTGTTACATCGGAAGGAAATTTATAGATACTTCCCATAGCCAATAAACTCAGGATGTAACTAAATCAGTAACTTGAAGCGTTAGACATCAATCTATTTCTTACACTCTAGATTACCAGGAGTAACTATGAAAGCAATTAAATTGATTGCAACGATCGACGAGCGAGGACACTTGTGCATTGATGAACCGCTAAAGTTAAAGCGCCATAGCCAAGTAGAAGTAATTGTGCTGATTCCCGAAGTAACAGAAATCAATGAAGATGAGCAATCGAACGAAGCAATTTTAGCAGATTTCCGTCAAGCTTGGCATGAAGCAATGACTGGTAAAACAATTCCTGTTTCCCAAATTTGGGAGGGAATTGATGATGCCTGAGCAACCATTAATTAAAGTTGAAGCAGCGCCAACATTTACAAGAAACTTACGCAACCTCGCAAAAAAATATCGCAGTGTTCGTAACGACATACAACCACTAATCGAACAACTGCAACGGGGAGAGTTACCAGGCGATCCAATATCTGGGACTGGTTATGATGTTTTCAAAGTGAGAGTCAGAAATAGCGATGTTCAAAAAGGTAAAAGCGGTGGATATCGTCTCATTTATTATGTAAAGACTGAAAATGGCATTATTTTACTGACTGTTTATACAAAATCTGTACAAGCTGATATTCCAGCAGATGCAATTACGGGCATCATTTTAGAATACGAACGGCTTGCAGGTGAAAATGAAGAAGATGTTTGACTTTTGGGTCATAGCTTTTGTGCGATCGGCTTTTCCTTTAAAGTATATTAGGGAGAAAATTTTGCCCTAGCAATTACCAATTAGCAATTACCAATTTCCCATTAGCAATTACCAATTCCCCCAGATTTACACAATTATTGAAATTCTTAACGAAACTAAAGATACTTTTGCACTCAATTGTGTACAAAATAGTTAAAACAAGTAGATACAGTTACAGAAAAAACAATGTCACAAGATACGATCGAATCAATTCTGCATGAAAAACGCCTATTCCCGCCCACGGCTGAATTCTCCCAAAAAGCACACGTCAAAAGCTTAGAAGAATACCGCGCCCTCTACGACAAAGCCGCTGCTGACCCCCAAGCATTCTGGGCCGAACTCGCTACCCAAGAATTGGACTGGTTCCAAAAGTGGGATACCGTGCTCGACTGGCAGCCACCTGTTGCTAAATGGTTTGTCAATGGCAAAATTAACATTTCTTACAATTGTCTCGATCGCCATTTAACCACTTGGCGCAAAAACAAAGCCGCCCTCATCTGGGAAGGCGAACCCGGTGACTCCCGTACCCTGACTTACGCCCAACTCCACCGCGAAGTCTGTCAAATGGCTAACGTCATCAAAGAATTGGGTGTCCAAAAGGGCGATCGCGTCGGCATTTATATGCCCATGATTCCCGAAGCTGCGATCGCCATGCTAGCCTGTGCCAGAATCGGTGCAGTACACAGCGTAGTATTCGGCGGATTTAGCGCTGAAGCATTGCGCGATCGCCTCAAGGACGGCGAAGCAAAACTCGTCATCACCGCCGACGGCGGCTTCCGCAAAGACGCAGCAGTAGGCCTCAAAGTACAAGTCGATAAAGCATTAGCAAATAACGCCGTACCAAGCGTTACTAACGTTCTCGTAGTTCAGCGCACCAAACAGAAAATTGACATGGAACCCGGCCGCGATCATTGGTGGCACGATTTGCAAAAAGGTGCATCGGCAAATTGTCCCGCCGAACCGATGGATAGCGAAGATTTGCTATTCATTCTTTACACTTCTGGAAGTACCGGCAAACCCAAAGGAGTCGTCCATACAACGGGCGGTTACAACCTTTACACCCACATGACAACCAAGTGGATATTCGACCTCCAAGATACTGATGTTTATTGGTGTACCGCTGATGTCGGCTGGATTACTGGACACAGTTATATTGTCTACGGGCCACTGTCCAACGGTGCGACAACTTTAATGTATGAAGGTGCTCCGCGCCCTTCCAACCCAGGCTGTTTTTGGGATGTCATTGAAAAATACGGCGTCACAGTATTCTACACCGCACCAACAGCAATTCGCACGTTTCTGAAAATGGGCGAACACTTGCCGAATGCGCGGAATTTGTCATCTTTACGATTGTTAGGAACAGTCGGCGAACCGATAAATCCCGAAGCTTGGATGTGGTATCAGCGAGTAATTGGCAAGTCGAATTGTCCGATTGTTGATACTTGGTGGCAAACAGAAACTGGCGGAATTATGATTACCGCTTTGCCAGGTGCAATTCCGACAAAACCCGGTTCTGCAACCCTACCGTTCCCCGGAATTGTTGCCGATGTAGTCGATCGAGATGGCGAATCAGTAACTAATCAAAGCGGCGGTTATTTAGTTATCAAACATCCTTGGCCGGGAATGATGCGTACACTTTACAACGATCCCGACCGTTTCCGTCGCACTTATTGGGAATATTTGCACCCCAAAAATGGCGAATTTGTCTACTTTGCTGGAGACGGTGCCCACAAGGATAAAGACGGTTATTTCTGGGTAATGGGCCGCGTTGATGA
>JBBSNU010000006.1:0-23445 GCA_038260455.1 Chroococcales cyanobacterium
AAAGTTGTACCAATTTAGTAGAACTCCTACAAAACAGAGCGCTACACCAACCAGAGCAGAAATATACATTTCTGTTAGACGGAAAAACTGAAACCGCCAGTTTGACTTATCGAGAGTTAGATGCGATCGCCCGATCGCACGCCGTGCGACTTCAGACATTGGGAGTCAGCGGCGAACGAGTCTTACTGCTTTTCCCGCCCGGATTGGACTATCTCGCCGTCTTTTTTGGATGTTTGTACGCCAAAGCGATCGCGGTTCCCCTCTATCCACCGAAGCTGAAGCGGAATTTAGCGAAAATTAGTGCGATCGCCCAAGACGCAGGAGCAACAGTTGCGATCGCTCCCGCGCGACACTTGGAAAATTTAGAGCAGCTATGCGAGCAAGCGCCGGAACTCAAAGCAATGCGCTGGCTGACAGCAGAGGCGCTTGCCGATGACTGCGAAAAGTGGCAGCAGCCATCCATCCATCCCGACGAAGTGGCTTATCTTCAGTACACTTCCGGCTCAACCTCCACCCCCAAAGGCGTAATGGTGAGCCACGCTAACGTTTTATACAACATCGAATACATTCACCGAGGCTTTGACCACGATTCCGAAAGCGTTGCCGTAACGTGGCTTCCTCCCTTTCACGACATGGGATTAATTGACGGATTGCTCAAACCTTTGTATCTGGGAATTCCCTCTTACTTCATGCCGCCAGCGGCGTTTATTCAGAACCCGATGTGCTGGTTGGAAGCGATTTCGCGTTACAAAGCTACCCACAGCGGCGGGCCAAATTTTGCTTACGACTTGTGTGCTAGCAAAATCAGCAAAATCTTGGGCGATGGCCAAAAAATGCTCGACTTGAGTAGTTGGCGCGTCGCCTATAACGGCGCAGAACCCATCCAAAAAGAAACCCTAGAGCGATTTACCAAAGCTTTTGAGCCCTGCGGTTTTCACGCGGATGCCTTTTGTCCTGCTTACGGAATGGCAGAAACCACCCTAAAAATTGCCACGGTTCGCAGCGGAATAACACCGACTTTCTTACCTGTTGACGCTGGGGCGCTGGAAAATAATCATATTGTAGAAGTTTTGCAAGGCGACGCGCGAGCGCGAACTTTAGTCGGCTGCGGTTTCCCGGAATTTGGCACCAAAGTTGCGATCGTCAATCCCGAATCTCTGACGCAATGCCAGCCGCAGGAAGTCGGAGAAATTTGGGTAGCTGGCGAAACAGTTGCGCGAGGCTATTGGAATCGCCCAGAAGAGACCGAAAAAACCTTTCAAGCATATCTTTCAGATACCAGCGAAGGGCCATTTTTGCGAACCGGAGATTTAGGCTTTTTACGCGACGGAGAACTGTTTGTTACAGGGCGACTCAAAGATTTGATTATCATCCGAGGTCGCAATCTTTACCCCCAAGATATAGAAAGAACAGCAGAACGCAGCCATTCGACTTTGCGGCAGGGGGCGATCGCAGCATTCTCGGTGGAAGTCGCCGGCGAAGAACAGCTCGTTATCGTGCAAGAATTAGAATCTCGCAAAGCGCCGAATAATAGCGAGGAAATTATCAGCGCCATCCGCTCCAGCATTGCTCAAGAATATGAAGTGCAAGCCTATGGAGTAGTGCTGATTAAGCCCGGAAGCATTCCGAAAACGACCAGTGGTAAAATTCAACGTCGCGCCGCCTATGCTGACTTTCTAGCTGACAATTTGGAAGTTGTCGCCAGTAGCGTTTTAGAGATATCTGATTTTGTTGAAATAGAGAATCGCCTCACCCGACAAATTCTGCTGGCAGCAGAGTTAGAAGAACGGCAGTCGCTTTTTGAGGCTTACCTTTGGCAGCAGGTAAATCGCCGGGGAATTCATTCCCCGGCTAATAGCCAAAGTCGGCTAAAGGCGACTGAAGAGGAATCTTCAATCCACTTCAGTGCCAGCGGGAAAACACAAAATATTATCGATAGACCACTCAGTAGCTTTGGACTAGATTCTTTAAGAATTTTTGAGTTAAAAAATCAAATTGAGAGTGACTTGGGCGTTACTGTATCGGTTGCCGATTTGTTTGAGGATAGGAGCATTGCTCGACTGGCAGTGCAAATTCTAGAGCAACTGACAGGAAATACCAAAGCAGTCGTCATTGGGCCAGTTTCTCGCTCACGCCATCTTCCCCTGTCTTTTGCCCAAGAGCGCTTGTGGTTCTTCGACCAATTGGAACCAGGAAACCCCTTCTATAACCTCTGCGGTGCAGTTCGGATTACAGGACAGCTCAATGCAGAAACACTCAGGCAAAGTATTGAGAAAATTATCGATAGACACGAGATTTTAAGAACGGCGTTTGTCGCTGTCGAAGGGCAACCGATACAGGTTGTTGCTGCTGCGGGCGATTGGACGCTGCAGCTGATTGATTTAAGCGATCAGTCCCCAGACGATCGCCAGGCCCAGGTGGAAAGGCTGTCTGCGGAAGAAGCGCGAGCTCCCTTTGACTTGGGGCAAAGCTCTCTGCTGCGCGCCAAACTGCTGCGCCTCGACGAAACAGAACACGTCTTACTTCTAACCGTGCATCATATCGTTTTTGACGGTTGGTCCCTGGGCGTATTTCTCCGGGAGTTGGCAGAATTTTATCAAGCTTTTTCTAGCAATCATTTACCCTTGCTTTGCCCGCTGCCAATTCAATACGCCGACTTTGCCGCATGGCAGCGCCAGCAGTTGCAAGGAGAAATATTAGAGACGCAACTGGGTTACTGGAAGCAGCAGTTAAGCGGCAGCTTGCCAATTCTAAATTTACCAACAGACTTTCCTCGCCCCGCCGTTCAAACGTTCCAGGGTGCGAGACAAACTTGGGAGTTGCCCAAAGATTTGAGCTTGGCGCTGGCACAATTGGGCCAGCAAGAAAAAGCCACCCTATTTATGACGTTGCTGGCAGCCTTCAAGACGCTGCTTTACCGCTACACGGGGCAGACAGATATTTTAGTTGGCTCTCCCATCGCCAGCCGCAATCGCAGCGAGATAGAATCATTAATTGGATTTTTTGTCAATACTTTAGTGCTGCGGTCTGACTTAAATGGAAATCCGACTTTTCGAGAGTTGCTCAGTCGCGTGCGAGAAGTGGCTTTAGGCGCTTACGCGCATCAAGATGTACCGATTGAGAAGCTTGTCGAGGAGTTGCAGCCAGAACGAGATTTGAGCTCCTCGCCGCTGTTTCAAGTGGCGTTTGCCTTGCAAAACGGCTTGACGCAGACTCTAGAATTGGCAGGGCTGACATTAAATTTTAATGAAATTGACACCGAAACCGCTAACTTTGACTTGACGCTATTTCTGGAAGAAACTGAGCGGGGGTTGACGGCGACGTGGGAGTACAGCACGAACCTGTTCCAACCCAGCACGATCGCGCGGATGCACGGGCATTTTCAGATTTTGCTGGAAGGAATTATCGCCAATGCTGATCGACGCCTGGACGAGTTGCCATTGCTGAGCGATCACGAACGGCATCAACTCCTAATCGAGTGGAATAACACCCAACTCGATTATCCAAAAGATTCCACCATTCACCAATTGTTTGAAGCGCAGGCAGAGCAGACGCCGGATGCCGTTGCGGTGGTGTTTGAAAACCAACAGCTCACTTATAAGGAACTCAACCAAAAAGCGAATAAAGTCGCGCACTACCTGCAAAAACTCGGTGTAAAACCAGAAGTTTTGGTGGGAATTTGTACGGAGCGATCGCTCGACATGATTGTCGGTTTGCTCGGCATTCTCAAAGCTGGCGGCGCTTACGTTCCACTCGATCCGAGTTATCCCCTAGAGCACATTGCCTATATTTTGTCAGATGCTCGGGTAAAAATCCTTGTAACTGAGCAAAAAATGCTGGCTTTACTGCCAGAACAGGAAGCGCAATTGGTATGCTTGGATGCAGATTGGGGTAGAATTTCTCAACAGAGCCAAGCGAACCCCGACCTCCGCGCTAACTCCGACAAGTTAGCCTACACCATTTACACTTCCGGCTCTACAGGAAAACCAAAAGGGGTACAAATCTACCACCAGTCTTTGGTCAACTTCTTAAATTCCATGCGCGAGGCTCCGGGATTAACAGAGTCGGACATTGTACTGGCGGTCACTACCATCTGTTTTGATATTGCGGCTCTAGAAATTTATCTGCCCTTGATGGTAGGGGCAAAGATAGTATTAGCAAGTCGAGAAGTCACCGCGAATGGCGAACTATTGCTCTCTACATTGCAGAACTGTGGTGTCACAGTTTTGCAAGCAACGCCTGCCACGTGGCGCTTGTTGCTGGCGGCTGGCTGGGAAAGTAGCCCTCAATTAAAAATGCTCGCCGGCGGCGAAGCCTTGCCACGAGAACTGGCCGATCGGCTATTAGAAAAAGGCGGTTCTCTGTGGAATATGTACGGGCCAACAGAAACGACAGTTTGGTCAACAACTTGCCACGTCAATGCTTTGGAATCTCGGCATCGCCGCCAAAATGTTCCTGAGGCGATCGGACGCCCGATCGCGAATACTGAAATCTACATTCTTGATGGCAATCTCCAAGCGGTTCCTGTTGGAATTGTTGGCGAACTGCACATCGGCGGTGACGGATTGGCTAGAGGTTATCTGAATCGCCCGGAATTAAACGCCGAAAAATTTATTTCTCACCCATTCAGAGATCGCCCGGGGGCACGCCTGTACAAAACCGGGGACTTAGCCCGATACCTGAGCGATGGAAATATCGAATATCTCGATCGCATTGACAATCAGGTCAAGGTGCGGGGCTTCCGCATCGAACTCAGCGAGATTGAGGCGGCATTAAGCCAGCATCCAGACGTGCGAGAAGCTATGGTTGTGGTTCGAGAAGATGAACCAGGCAATAAATGTTTAGTGGCTTATGCAGTGCTCAGCCAAGAGGGCGCGATCGCCGCAAGTGAATTGCGCTCTTTCCTGAAGGAGAAGCTGCCGGAATATATGCTGCCTTCGGCTTTTGTGCTGCTAGAGGCGCTGCCGCTGACGCCGAATGGAAAGGTAGACCGCAAAGCGCTTAGAGCGCCCGATACAGAAAACTTCCCATTAAACGCCGCTTTTGCACCTCGCACTCCGGAAGAACAGTTACTCGCTGAAATTTGGAGTCAGGTTCTCGGCGTCAAACAAATAGGAATTGGCGACAATTTCTTCGAGTTGGGAGGACATTCCTTGCTGGCAACGCAACTGATTGTTAAAGTTCGAGAAGCGTTTCAGGTAGAGTTGCCACTACGCAGTTTGTTTCAGTGCCCGACTGTGGAAAGTTTGGCGGCTGTAATTTCTCCGCAAAAAAGTGATGCGGTAAAACAAGTTTTTGTCAATAGCCTGCCGGTAATAACGCCCGATCCAGAGGGGCGGCACCAGCCCTTCGGGCTCACCGACATCCAGCAAGCTTACTGGATTGGTCGCGGAGAAACGTTTGAGTTGGGCGGGGTCGCCACGCACATTTATGCAGAGATTGAAAGCGTCAATTTAGACTTGGAGCGATTCAGCAAAGCTTGGCAGCAATTAATCGACCGTCACGAAATGCTGCGAGCGATCGTCAGGCCTGACGGGCAGCAGCAAATCTTGGAGCGGGTGCCTGCTTATCAAATTCAAGTTTTAGACCTGCGCGGGCAAAATTATCGAGTCGTAAATTCTCAGATGGAAGCGGTTCGCGAGTATCTGTCCCATCAGGTAATTCCGAGCGATCGCTGGCCTTTATTTGAAATTCGCGCCTCTGTGTTAGATGACCGGCGGGTGCGGCTGCACTTCAGCTTTGATGCCTTGATTGGCGACGCTTGGAGTTTTCAAATGCTGAGTCGGGAGCTGGCCAAGCTTTACCAGAATCCCAACGAAACCCTTTCGGACATTGAAATCTCCTTCCGAGATTATGTCTTTGCAGAATTAGCCTGCCGCCATACAGAAGAGTACCGGCGATCTGTTGATTACTGGCAAAGCCGCATTCCCACTTTACCGTCGGCACCGGATCTGCCCTTGGTTAAGAATCCGGCTGCCATCGAAAAACCCCGTTTCGAGCGCCGAACCGGCCAATTAGACCCAAAAACCTGGCAGCAACTCAAAAATAAGTCAACTAAAGCCGGCAGCACCCCTTCGGGAATCTTGCTCGCTGCTTTTGCGGAAGTTCTGGCTGTTTGGAGCAAAAATCCTCGGTTTACCATTGGGCTAACTCTGTTTAATCGCTTGCCCTTGCACCCTCAAGTTAATGAGATCGCCGGAGATTTCACCTCACTGATATTGCTGGCGGTCGATAACTCGGCGCGGGATAGCTTTGCAGCTCGGGTTCGGCGACTCCAAGAGCAATTCTGGGATGACCTCGACCACCGCTATTTCAGTGGCGTGCAAGTTTTGCGGGAGTTGCTCCGCCAACAAGAGAGGGTTTCAGCAGCGCTGATGCCGGTGGTGTTTACCAGCACCCTGACTCAAAATGCCGAAGGAGAACAAAATTTCCCGCTGCATTGGCTGGGAGAGACAGTTTGCGTCATCACTCAGACACCCCAAGTTTTCTTAGACGTTCAGGTGTCGGAAGAAGCGGGTGCTTTGGTTTTCAACTGGGATGCTGTGGAAGAACTTTTCCCTGCAGGGATGCTGGATGATATGTTTGCCAGTTACAGCCATTTCCTGCAGCGTTTGGCTGATGAAGCGGAAATCTGGCAAGAAGCAAATCCCCAATTACTGCCACCGACACAACTGCTGCAGCGCGCCGCTATTAACGCGACCGATGCGCCGGTGCCTGCAGAAATGCTTCACACTTTGTTTGCTGCCCGCGTGCCTTTGCACCCGCAAAAAGTGGCTGTCGTGGCAACGCATCGCACCCTGACTTATGAGGAGCTATACCGGCGTTCCCGCGCGCTGGGTTATCGACTACAAAAGCTGGGAGCTCGACCCAATACTCTAGTTGCAGTCGTCATGAAGAAAGGGTGGGAACAAGTGGTGGCGTGCTTGGGAATTCTCATGTCTGGGGCGGCCTATGTACCCGTAGACCCCGCACTGCCAAAAGAACGGCGATCGCACCTGTTCGCGCAAGCAGACGTTGAGATAGCTGTCACCCAATCTTGGCTAGAGGTCTCCTTAGATTGGCCAGAAAACCTGCTGCGAATTTGCGCCGATACCGAAGAACTGACGGGTGAATTCCACCAGCCTTTAGAGCCAGTGCAAACGCCAGAAGACCTCGCCTATGTCATTTACACCTCTGGCTCTACCGGCGTGCCCAAAGGGGTAATTATTGACCATCGCGGTGCCGTCAACACCATTGCTGACATCAACCAGCGTTTCGGGGTAGGAGCCGATGACCGAGTGCTGGCGCTTTCTTCCCTCAGTTTCGACCTGTCAGTTTATGACATCTTCGGCACCCTAGCGGCTGGCGGAACGATTGTCTTGCCCGAATCTTCAGCCGCAAAAGACCCCGCTCGCTGGGCAGAACTAATGGTGCGGGAAAACATCAGTATTTGGAATTCCGTGCCGGCTTTAATGCAGATGATGGTGGAATATGCCGCCGGCAGACCGGATGTTTTCCAGAATCTGCGGTTAGTCTTGCTCAGCGGAGATTGGCTGCCTCTGACTTTGCCGGGGCAAATTAAATCCTTGCGCGAATGCGTGCAAGTCGTGAGCTTGGGGGGGGCGACTGAAGCGTCTATCTGGTCGATTCTCTATCCCATTGAAGAAGTCAGCCCAGATTGGAAAAGCGTGCCTTACGGCAAACCGATGAAAAATCAGCGGTTATATGTATTTGACGAAGCGCTAGAACCCAGTCCGGTATCGGTTCCCGGGCAGCTTTATATCGGCGGAATTGGACTGACCAAAGGTTACTGGCGCAATCCGGAAAAAACTGCAGCCAGCTTCATAACGCACCCCCGGACGGGCGAACGCTTGTACCGAACGGGAGATTTAGGGCGCTTCCTCCCTGACGGCAACATCGAATTTTTAGGGCGAGAAGATTTCCGCCTTAAAATTCGAGGATTCCGCATCGAAGCCGGAGAAATTGAAGCCGCTTTGAACGATCACCCGGCAGTGCGATCGTGTCTAGTAACGGCATTCGGGGAAGATCGCAGTCAGAAACGGTTAGTAGCGTATGTGGTTCCCCAACAAAATGCAACGCCAGAAACTTGCGAATTGCGGCAATTTCTGAGCCAAAAGCTGCCCGAATATATGCTGCCGTCTGCATTTGTCATGCTGGAGGCGCTGCCGCTAACGCCCAACGGCAAAGTCGATCGCAAGGCGCTTCCGGCACCGGATGCCGCCTTCCTTCCGAAAACCTTTGTCGCGCCTGGCACCCCGGTTGAAAAAGTTCTCACAGGCATATGGGCTGAAATACTCGGAGTGGAAAAAATCGGCATTCACGACAACCTTTTTATCGATTTAGGAGGGCACTCCCTACTAGCAACGCAAATCATCTCAGCCGTGCGCGACACCTTCGGGGTAGATGTCCCCCTGCGCTCCTTCTTCGAGTCGCCTACCGCATCCGAGCAAGCCGCTGCTCTGGTGGAAAATCCCTCGCAGCGAGAGAAAGTTGAAAATACCGCTCAATTGCTGCTGAGTCTTGCGGAACTTTCCGATGAAGAAGTAGAGCGAATGCTCGCGGAGAAAACTTCTCTACTCGATCGGGAATTGGCGATCGTCTCTCCCTCTACTTATTAATTCCAGCAGTCTAGTCAAAATTAACCAGGGTCAAATGAGCTATTTGAAACTATCTGCAAAAAAACGCGCATTGCTGGAAGTGATGCTGCGAGAAAAAGGGGTAGAATCCTCAAGCGATCGCAGAATTCCTAGAAGGAAAGAAGGCGACTCGATCCCCTTGTCTTTCGCCCAGCAACGGCTGTGGTTTTTCGACCAGTTCGAGGCTGGAAAATCTTTCTACAATCTCCCAGGCGCTATCCGGCTCAAAGGCAAATTAAATGTGGCCGTGTTGGAGCAAACTTTCAACGAAATCGTCAACCGGCACGAAGCTTTGCGCTCGACTTTTACTGAGGTTCAGGGACAGCCCATTCAAGTCATTGCTACCTCTGGAACTCGCCTGCGCCTGCCAGTAATAGACCTGCGAGAACTGCCCCAGAGCGATCGAGAGGCAGCCGTAAAGCAGCTATCTGCAAAGGAAGCGCAACAGCCCTTTGACTTAGAACGAGGCCCATTGCTGCGAACATCTTTGCTAAAGCTTAGCGAAGAAGAATACGTCCTGCTGCTGACGATGCACCACATCGTTTCAGATGGCTGGTCGATAGGAGTGCTGGCGCGGGAACTGGCGGCAATTTACGAAGCCTTATCCGCCGGAAACCAACCTCCGCTTCCAGAGCTTCCCGTGCAGTATGCCGACTTTGCGATCTGGCAGCGCAACTGGCTCTGTGGCGAAGTGCTGCAAACTCAGCTTGCGTACTGGAAGCAACAGTTGGAGGGAGCGCCTCCCTTGCTGGAACTGCCTGCAGATCGACCCCGACCTCCAATTCAGACCTCCGAAGGCGCAACCCAGTCGCTATTGCTGTCTCAGGAGCTGACAGCCGCCCTCAAAAACCTCAGCCAGCGGGAGGACGTTACCCTGTTTATGACGCTGCTGGCGGCATTTAAAGCGCTGCTTTACCGCTATACAGGGCGGACAGACTTGCTAGTCGGCTCGCCGATCGCGAACCGCAACCGCGCGGAAATTGAGGGGCTCATTGGCGTATTCGTCAATACGCTGGTGTTGCGGACTGACGTTTCCGGCGATCCTACTTTTCGAGAATTGCTTCTTCGCTTGCGCGAGGTGACTTTGGGAGCCTACGCGCACCAAGACTTGCCATTTGAGAAACTGGTTGAGGAACTGCAACCCGATCGCAGTCTGAGTTATAACCCGGTATTTCAAGTTATGTTCCAGTTGCGGAATAACCCCATGCCGCCCTTGGATCTGCCCGGATTGACTTTAAGTCTGCTTGAGGTTGAAACGAATACGACGCAGTTTGATTTGAGCTTGGATTTAGAAGAAGTGGGGGAAAGGCTGCAAGCCTCAGTGGAATACAGCACGGATTTGTTCGATCGCGCCACCATTACCCGGATGCTCGGACACCTGCAAACCTTGTTGGAAGGTATCGCCGCTAATCCAGATCAGCACCTCTCCAGCTTGCCCCTGCTGACAGCAGCCGAAAAGCAGCAACTGCTGGAGTGGAATAATACTTTTGCCCAGTATCCCCAGGATAAGGGCATCCATCAGTTATTTGAGGAGGCTGTTGAGCGATCGCCCGACGCTGTGGCAGTGGTGTTTGAAGGAGAAGAACTCAGCTATAGGGAACTGAACGCGAGAGCAAACCAGTTGGCGCGCCACCTGCGATCGCTAGGAGTGGAGCCAGAAGTGCTGGTGGGGATTTGCGTCGAGCGATCGCCCTTGATGGTAATCGGCTTGTTGGGCGTCCTCAAAGCGGGCGGTGCTTACGTCCCACTCGATCCAAACTATCCTAAAGAGCGCTTGGCTTTCATGCTAGAAGACTCTTCAGTGCAGGTGCTGCTCGCGCCAGAAAAGCTGCTCGAAAAACTTCCCCCCCACTCGGCGCGTGTTGTCTGCTTGGACTCGGGCTGGGAAGAAATTGCTTTTTACAGCTCAGAAAACCCTCGCTGCAGCGTAAAACCAGAAAACCTGGCCTACGTTATCTACACGTCAGGGTCTACAGGAAAACCCAAAGGCGTTTTAATCGAACACCGATCGCTAGTCAATTACACGACGGCTGCGATCGCTGAATATGGAATAGAAAAGCGCGATCGCGTTTTGCAGTTTGCCTCTATTAGTTTCGATGCCAGTGCCGAAGAAATCTACCCCTGCCTGACTTCGGGCGCAACACTCGTATTGCGTACTGATTCCATGCTGGATTCAGCGGGTGTATTTTTGGAAAAGTGCAGGACTTGGAACTTAACTGTTCTGAGTTTGCCAACAGCCTACTGGCACGAACTGACAGCCTTATTGAGCCAAGAAACCTTGGTACTTGCCCCGTCATTACGCTTGACAATCATTGGCGGAGAAAAAGCGCTTGCCGAACGATTGAAAACTTGGATTGAGCGTGTAGGGCAACAAGTACGTCTGGTGAATACTTACGGCCCTACAGAAGCTACTGTGGTGGGAACGATATGCGAATTATCGGCAGCCGACGCCACATTGAGGGAGTTGCCGATCGGGCGTCCTATTGGGAATGTCCAAACCTACATCCTAGATTGTAACGGGCAGCCTGTACCCACTGGCATTCCGGGCGAGTTGCACGTCGGCGGCGCTGGTTTGGCACGGGGATACCTCAACCGTCCCGAGCTGACGGAAGAAAAATTTATCCCCAGCCCCTTTAGCAATAAACCTGGTTCGCGCCTCTACAAAACTGGAGACTTAACTCGTTATCGACCAGATGGCAACATCGAATATGTCGGTCGCATTGACAATCAGGTAAAAATTCGCGGGTTCCGCATCGAGCTGGCAGAGATTGAGGCGGTGCTCTCCCAGCATCCGGCAGTGCGGGAAAGTGCGGTTTTGGTGTGGTTCGAGGCGAACGCTCGCAAGCGTCTCGTCGCTTACGTCGTCCCCGACGCCCGAGAGCAAAATTCTTCACTGCCTTCTAGCGAGCTGCGCCAGTTCCTGCAAGAACGCTTGCCAGAGTATATGGTGCCGTCTGCCTTCGTCCTGCTGGAGAAACTGCCTCTAACGCCTAACAGCAAGCTCGATCGCAAGGCGCTTCCCGCACCGGATCGCGATCGCCATGAACTCGAAGAGGCATTCGCCGCGCCAAGCACGGCTATTGAGAAAATCCTGGCAGAAATTTGGGCGCAAGTATTGGGGTTAGAACAAGTGGGAATTGACGACAATTTCTTTGAATTGGGCGGCGATTCTATCCTCAGCATTCAAGTCATTTCTAAAGCCAATCAAGCCGGGTTGTGGCTCACTCCTAAACAACTGTTTCAACACCAAACCATTGCACAGTTAGCAGCCGTCACCGATACAGATGGGACCCAACAATCGGAACAGGGATTAATCATTGGCGAAGTTCCGCTCACGCCGATTCAGCACTGGTTTTTTGAACAAAATCTCTCCGATCCACACCACTGGAATCAGGCGGTGCTTTTAGAGTTGCAGCAACCTCTCGAACCTGCATTAATTGAGTCAGTTTTGCAAGAATTGCTGAAGCACCACGACGCGCTGCGCCTGCGTTTTGCGCGAAGAGAATCTGGCTGGCAGCAGGATCTCGCCAATCCCGACGAGGTTGCACCTTTTACCTGCATTGATTTGTCGTCCCTACCTCCAGAGGAGCGAGAAGCCGCTTTCCAAACCGCCGCCACTCAGTTGCAAGTCAGTTTGAATTTGTCAGAGGGGCCATTACTTCGCGCTGCCCTATTTGACTTGGGCAAAAATCAGCCAAATCGCTTGTTATTGGCCATTCATCACTTAGCGGTTGATGGGGTTTCGTGGCGAATTTTAATTGAGGATTTCCAGACAGCTTATGGGCAGATTAGCCGCGACGAAACAGTCGCGCTCCCTCCCAAAACAACCTCATTTAAGCAGTGGGCAGAACGCTTGTATGAGTGGGCGCGATCGCCCGAATTACAGGGAGAGTTGGATTACTGGCTCGCCGTCTGTCACCAACAAGTTTCTCACTTGCCAGTCGATCATCCAAATGCAGACAATATAGTGGCATCTGAAAAGACAGTATCGGTTGCTTTAAGTGCTGAAGAAACCAAAGCACTCCTGCAAGAAGTACCTGCCGCTTACCGGACTCAAATTAATGATGTATTGCTAACTGCTTTAGGTCAAGCATTTGAACGCTGGACAGGCAATAGCTCACTTTTACTGGACTTAGAAGGTCACGGGCGCGAAGATATATTTGAAGGAGTAGATTTGTCTCGCACTATCGGCTGGTTCACAGCAGTTTTTCCCGTCCTGTTAAATTCCGAAAAACATTCCGATCTAGGGGCTACCCTCAAATCAGTTAAAGAGCAATTACGCGCAGTGCCAAATCGTGGTATTGGCTGCGGAGTCATAGGATATTTAAACCGAGAAATTGCTGAAGAATTGCACAAATTGCCACAAGCAGAGGTAAGCTTTAATTATCTTGGACAGTTTGACCAAGTGTTGCCGAAATCTTCTTTATTGATGCTGTCATCCGAGCCTAGTGGCCCCATTCGCAGCCCGCGCGGAAATCGGCGTTACCCGCTGGAAATTAACGGATTTATTGCCAGCAACAAGCTGCAATTAGATTGGACGTACAGCGAAAACATTCACCGACGAGAAAGCATTGAAAATTTGGCAACGGGCTTTATAGAATCGCTGCGATCGCTAATTCAATACTGTCAGTCCCCCGACGCAGGCGGCTGCACTCCTTCTGACTTTGCCGAGTTTAAGTGGAGCCAGTGGGGCCAGGACGATTTAGACAACATTACCGCAATTTTGGCAGAGCTTTAATATGACCAAAGGCAATATCGAAGATTTTTATCCCCTCTCCCCAGCGCAGCAGGGCATTCTGTTTCATTCCCTTTACCAGCCAGAATCTGGCGTATATTTCGGGCAACTGCTGTGCGTCTTGCGCGGCGATCTCAATGTTTCTGCGTTGAGAAATAGTTGGCAAAAAGTTGTAGAGCGGCATCCGATTTTGCGGACTTGTTTCGTGTGGAAAAATTTGAAAGAACCCGTGCAAGCGGTGCGTAAGCAGGCTGCATTATCTTGGCAGCAGATGGACTGGCGATCGCTCTCGGCCTGCGAACAACAACAGCAGCTAGAAACGTTCCTAAAAGCCGATCGAGAGCATGGCTTTGACTTGACATCAGCTCCCTTAATTCGCATTGCACTGGCGCAGTTAGAAACAGATACTTTTCAGTTTATTTTTAGCCACCACCACTTAGTTTTAGATGGGTGGTCGCTTTCTATTGTTCTCGATGAAGTTTTTGCATTTTACCAAGCCCTCTCTCAGGGCGAGGAATTGCACCTCAAACGCCCTCGCCCTTATCGGGATTACATCGCGTGGCTGCACCAGCAAGATTTATCTGCGGCTGAGTCATTTTGGCGGCAAACTCTCAAAGGTTTTTCAGCTCCAAGTGCGATCGCCCGGGGCAATATTGTCGCGGGACACCGTTTAGAAAATAGTGGCGAACAGCAGGTGATATTTTCTGCAACAGCTACCGTCGCACTACAATCCTTAGCGCGGCAGCATCAGCTAACATTAAATACCCTCGTACAGGCAGCTTGGGCGCTACTTTTGAGCCGATACAGCAGCGAGGAAGATATCGTTTTTGGTACGGTTGTTTCCGGGCGACCGCCAGAGTTAATGGGCGCTGAATCGGTAGTGGGACTGTTTGTAAATCCTCTGCCAGTGCGCGTAAAAATAGACCCACAGGATTCTCTTTTATCTTGGCTGAAAGAACTTCAATCGCAACAAGTGGAGGCGCGACAGTACGAATACAGCCCTCTCGTTGAGGTGCAGGGGTGGAGCGAAGTTCCTCGGAGTTTACCTCTATTTGAGAGTCTCGTCGTCTTTGAAAATTATCCTTCCGATGCTTCTTTGCAGGAGAAGATTCACAACTTAAAAGTAGAGAATATTCGCTCCTTGGAAACAACGAATTATCCTCTAACAGTGATGGCGATGCCGGGTGCGGAATTGACGCTGAAAATTATTTTCGATCGTAGCTGCTTTGGCGACAGCGCCATCGCGGGGATGCTCGGACACCTGCAAACTTTACTAGAGGAAATGACTGCCAATCCTGAGCGGAAACTGTCAGAATTGCCCCTATTGAGCGCTGCACAACAGCAGCAATTGCTCGTCAAGTGGAACGACACCCAGGCGGATTACCCCAAAAATGCCTCAATTCATGAATTATTTGCAGCGCAAACAGAGCGAACCCCAGATGCAGTAGCTGCAATTTGCGAAAATCAACAATTGACTTACCGCGAATTGAATGCCAAAGCCAACCAAATCGCGCATTACCTGCAATCTCTAGGCGTAGGACTCGAAGTTTTGGTGGGAATTTGCTTAGAGCGATCGCTGTCCATGCTAGTGGCCATTTTGGGCATTTTAAAAGTCGGTGCCGCTTACGTTCCTCTCGATCCTGCTTATCCCCAAGAGCGTCTTGCTTTCATGCTAGCCGACGCAAAAGTTCCGGTGCTTTTGACTCAAGAAAACCTCCTAGAAACCCTCCCCGAACACACCGCTAAAGTCGTCTGTATCGACGCCGAATGGCAGGAATTTTCCCGCCAGAGCGATCGCAATCCCGCTGTTAAAGTGGAAGCCGATCGCCTCGCTTACGTCCTTTACACCTCCGGCTCAACGGGCACTCCCAAAGGCGTACTCGGCACCCACCGAGGCATAGTCAATCGCTGTTTCTGGAACCCCTACCCTTTTACGGAGGAAGATATTTGCTGCCAAAAGACATCCTTAAATTTTGTCGATTCAATTTGGGAAATTTTTGCTCCTTTGCTGCACGGGTTGCCAACTGTGATTATTCCCGATCGAGCCGTCAAAGATATTAACCAATTCCTTCAAACCTTATCAAAGCAAAATGTAACGCGACTGGTGCTGGTTCCTTCTTTGTTGCGCGCTATCTTAGATTCCTTCCCTGATTTAGACAGGCGTTTGCCTCAATTAAAGTATTGGATTTGCAGCGGAGAAACTCTGCCGATGGAACTTTGCCAGCAATTTCGAGAGCAGATGCCCCAGCGGGTATTAATCAATCTTTATGGCTCTTCTGAAGTAGCTGCGGACGTGACGTGGTACGATGCAACTCACTGTGTCGAGAAAGTTCCAATCGGTCGCCCGATCGCCAACACGCAAATTTATCTGCTCGATCGCAATTTGCAACCCGTTCCGATCGGAATTCCCGGCGAGATTTACGTCGGCGGCGATGGATTGGCACAGGGCTACTTAAACCGCCCCGACTTAACCTCGGAAAAATTCATTTCTAACCCCTTTGGGCAACAAAAATTAGATTCTCTCGGTAATTCTCATCAAAAAGTTTTGTTCAAAACAGGCGATATCGGTTGTTACCTGCCGGATGGTAATATAGAATTTCTAGGCCGTGGCGATTGCCAAGTAAAAATTCGCGGTTTCCGCATCGAACTAGGAGAAATAGAGGCAGCACTTTCTCAACATTCTTCTGTGTCCACCGCTGCTGTTTTGCTTCAAGAAAATGCACCAGGCAATCAACGCCTAGTCGCTTACCTAGTTCCTAACTCAGGGTTCAGAAATCAGCACCCAGAACTTATTTCCGAACTGCGTTCATTCTTGAAGCACAAACTGCCGGATTACATGATACCTTCAGCTTTTGTGCTATTAGATGCGTTGCCACTAACGCCCAACGGAAAAATTGACCGCCTTACCTTATCTCAAAGGTGCGATTACGTTTCTGATGAAACAACCTTCACTGAGCCACAAACGCCCACAGAGGAAGAAATTGCTGAGATTTGGACTGCTCTTTTAGGGCTAGAAAAAGTAGGAACTAACCAAAACTTTTTTGACCTCGGCGGTCACTCTCTGATGGCAACGCAGTTAATATCGCGAGTGCGATCGGGCTTTGGAGTAGAGTTAGCGCTGTGCGATTTTTTTGCCGCTCCCACCATTCAGAATTTAGCGGAACTAATCGAGGAAGAAATTCTGGCAAACGCCGATTCTAACCAGCTAGATGAATTGCTCGATCTCTTAGAAAAGAGTGATGGAGAGTCAGCACAAACTGTGATTCTGACTGAGTAAATATAGTGTTGGTACAAAAGCACAAAAAGCCCTTTGACGGTTAAGGCTTTGGTGGGAAATAACAGATAAAAAAAGCCCATTTAACAGGATTGATTCAGGATGAATAAACTCACAGTAAAAACCCAAGATTCTCAAGATGTAATGCAGCCCTTAAAAGCCTCTGTTACCCCACTTGAAGAAAAATTAATGGAGCTATTCAGTGCCTCAGAAAAGTCATTTTTTGCAGAAGAAGCAATGGAGGAGCGAATTTCTGCCCTAGTTCAAGACTTTTTGTACGCAAAAACCGCTAGTACAGATATTGACTTAGAGTTAATTATTCAGGAGTTTAGGGAAAACAAAATTCCCGCCCTTCCTACAGATGTTGGGAATTATATGGATGATTTGGCCCAAACCCTCGTTGCCCATTCCATTCACACATCTTCCCCCCGATATATCGGTCACATGACGAGCGCACTTCCCTATTTTGTGCGCCCGATCGCGAAGCTGTTAACCGCGATGAATCAAAATTTAGTCAAGATGGAAACTGCCAAAGTTTTAAGCCCCTGCGAGCGCCAGACTTTGGCAATGATGCACCGATTAATTTACGATTTTTCTGAGGATTTTTATAACCAGCACATTCAAAAAAATGAGAGCACGCTCGGTATTATGACAACGGGCGGCACCCTAGCTAATATTACAGCCCTGTGGTGCGCTCGCAACGCTTCTTTAGGGCCAAAAAATAACTTTAGTGGCATTGAAAAAGAAGGGTTGTACGCAGCTTTAGAGTTTTACGGCTACAAGGGAATGGTGATAATCGGCTCCAATTTGATGCACTATTCTTTTGAAAAGGCTGCCGGTTTATTAGGCATTGGCGATCGCAATCTCCTGAAAATCCCCACCGATTCCAATCACCGCATGGATTTGGCAGCGCTGCGCCAAACTGTAGCCGAATGTCGCGATCGCAACCTGCACATTCTAGCAATTGTCGGCATTGCAGGCAGCACCGATTCAGGAAGTATCGATCCGCTTCCAGAAATAGCCGCGATCGCGCAAGAAGCAAACGCTCACTTTCACGTCGATGCCGCTTGGGGTGGCCCCGTGCTTTTTTCCGAACGTCATCGGCACAAATTCGCAGGTATTGAACTAGCAGATTCCGTCACCATAGATGGACACAAACAAATGTATTTGCCAATGGGAATCGGTCTGGTTTTATTCCGCAATCCCCAAACCGCCAAAGTCATTGAAAAACACGCGCCCTACACAGTGCGAAAAGACTCCATCGATCTAGGCAAGCGCTCTCTCGAAGGCTCTCGACCAGGTGCGAGTTTGTTCTTGCAAGCCGCGTTGAATATCATCGGCCATCAAGGCTATGAATTTTTGATAGATGGAGGCATCCATAAAACGCAGCACTTGGCTAATTTAATCCTGGAAAATCCAGCCTTTGAATTGCTGCTAGAACCACAAATTAATATTCTTTTATACCGCTACATTCCAGAAACATTCAGGGAAAAAGCAGCCAAAAAACAACTAACCGAAGCAGACAACCACTTCATCAATCAATTTAACGAGCGCCTTCAGGAGACCCAGCGGCGAGCCGGTCACACCTTCGTATCGCGAACAACCGTGCAAAACACCTGTTATGGCAAAACCATTCCCATTGTTGCTTTTCGAGTCGTCCTTGCCAACCCCCTCACCACTGAAGCAGATATCAACGTTGTTTTAAATGACCAGCTAAAAATAGCCACAAAGCTTTCCTTAAATATCACAAACAGCCAGCATTGTAAGGTGAATGATGATGCCTACTAATCGTTCAGAACGACTGAAAAACCTGTCACCCCAGAAGCGAGCGCTCCTCCTCAAAGCATTGGGCAAAGAGGCAGTACAGGCTGAGCAATCTAAGCGTATTCCCAGGCGATCGCAGCAAAATTATGCTCCCCTTTCTTTTGCCCAGCAACGGCTGTGGTTTCTAGATCGATTGTCTCCCGAAAACCCTGCCTACAACCTTCCTGCTGCTGTGCGGTTGCAAGGACAATTGAATTTGTCAGCACTGCAACAAACACTCAATGAAATTGTCAGGCGTCACGAAGTTTTACGGACTGCTTTTGCAGAAGTGGACGGGCAACCTGTTCAACTGATTTCTCCTTCCTTGGATTTCGCTTTGTCGGTGGTAAACTTGCGACATTTACCAGAAACTGAGCAGCAAGCTGAAATTGAGCAGCGTACTCTTGAAGAAGCCCAACGCCCCTTTAACTTAACGCGATCTCCCTTACTGCGGGGCACTCTGCTGCAACTTAGTCCGGCAGAATATGTGTTGCTGCTGACGATACACCACATTATTTCTGATGGTTGGTCTATGGGGGTGTTGGTGCGAGAAGTAGCCGCACTTTATGAAGCTTTTTCCACTGAAAAACCCTCTGGGCTACCTGAACTTTCCGTACATTATGCCGACTTCGCCAGTTGGCAGCGGCAGCATTTCCAGGGAGATAAATTAGAAAAACAGCTCGCTTATTGGAAACAGCAATTGAGAGGCGCTTTAGCTGTGCTGTCAACAGATAGGAAGCGCTCTCCCATGCAAACTTTCCGAGGATCGCAGCAATCTTTTGTGATTTTTGCTTCTTTAACTGAAAGACTGAAAACGCTCGCCCAGCAACAAGATGTCACCCTATTTATGACGTTGTTGGCAGTATTTCAATCCTTGCTATACTGCCACATAAAACAGGATAACCTCGCTATTGGCTCTCCCATTGCCAATCGCAACCGCCTGGAATTAGAGGAACTGATTGGATTTTTTGTCAATACTTTAGTGCTGCGAATTGACACCGCAGGTAATCCAACTTTCCGCGAACTACTCCGTCGAACACGCGAGGCAGCGTTAGCAGCTTACGCTCACCCCGATGTCCCTTTTGAAAAGCTCGTGGAGGAATTGCAGCCGGAGCGAAATCTCAGCTATAATCCGCTGTTTCAAGTGTGGTTTGTTCTTCAGAATGCACCCATGCCACCCCTGGAGTTAGCTGGTTTGACCTTGAGCATTCTGGAATTCGATGTCGGTATGTCGAGACACGATTTAAGCCTCACTCTCTGGGAGGTTTCAGAAGGAATTCAAGGCTTATTGGAGTACAAAACAGACTTATTTGAGGCTGCGACCATTGCCCGAATGGTGAGAGGTTTCCAAACCCTCCTCAACCAGGTAGTCATCCAGCCAGATATCAAAATCGACGACTTGGCAGAAATTCTTGCCGAAGCAGAAAGGCAGCACCAAATCGAGCAGCAAAAACAAATTCATATTTCGGGAATTCAAAAATTAAAAATGGCTAAACGCAAAGTTATGAAAAGTTTAAAATGATGGCTCAATCTCTCAGGTTTTTTCGGGAAAAAGGGAGTAATTTTTCACCAAACTAAAAACTATGACAAATACAGAAACAAAGAATCTCAATTCCCAAAAGTTAGGATCAGTTAGGCGCAAAGCCGTCAGCCTGTCCTCAGAGGAATTAGTCAAAACCGCCTACCTCCAGCCCGAAAACCTTCTACCTCTAGTTGTTCAGCCAACAGTAGAAAAATTAAATCTTGCGGCTTGGGCACAGAACAATCGCTCATCAATTGAAACGCAGTTATGGAAGCATGGAGGAATACTTTTTCGAGGCTTTGAAGTCGGCGGGGTGAATGGTTTCGAGCAGTTTATTCAAACTCTTGCTGGCGACTTGTTGGAATATTCTTTTCGCTCAACTCCGCGCAGTCAGGTGAGCGGAAATATCTACACTTCCACCGAGTATCCTGCCGAGCAATTCATCCCACTGCACAATGAAATGGCTTATTCTCGAAATTGGCCCCTAAAGATTGCTTTTTTCTGCGTCAAGAAAGCCGAACAGGGGGGAGCAACCCCGATTGCTGACAGCCGCAAAGTGTTTGACGGCCTCGATTCAAAGATTAGAGAAAAATTTGCCCAAAAACTGGTTATGTATGTGCGAAATTACGGTGGCGGCGTAGATTTATCGTGGCAAAATGTCTTCAATACTAACAGCAAAATTGAGGTAGAAAACTATTGCAAAAAAGTGGGAATTGAGTTAGAGTGGAGAAGTGGCGATCGCTTGAGAACTAGGCAAATATGTCAAGCCGTCGCTGGGCACCCGCAAACAAAGGAAATGGTGTGGTTTAATCAAGCTCACCTCTTCCACATTTCCAGTCTCGAACCCGTCGTTCGCAAAGAGCTTTTAACTTCTTTTAAGCAGGAAAATTTACCCCGCAATGCTTATTATGGCGATGGCTCGCCAATCGAAGATTTCATTTTAGAGGAAATTCGCCACTGCTATCAGCAAGAAACGATTGTTTTCCCTTGGGAAGAAGGAGATGTTTTGCTGTTAGATAATATGCTAGCCGCGCACGGACGCACGCCATTTTCGGGTTCGCGTCGGGTTGTTGTCGGGATGGCCGAAGCGTTTAGCTGTCAAGATATTTAGGCTTATTAAAGGAATTTTAGAAATGCAAAAGGAAACAATCGAAGGGTTTAGACTCTCTCCACAGCAACGGCATCTGTGGGGGTTACAGCAAAATAAAAGCCAACAGACTTATCGCGTTCGAGGTGCAATTTTAATTACCGGAAATCTCGACAAAGAGATGCTTAAAAGTGCGCTGCAAAATGTCGTGAATCGGCACGAAATCCTGCGGACTAGCTTTCACTGCTTGCCTGGGATGGCACTACCCCTGCAAGCGATCGCCTGCACTGGTGAAGTTCCTATCTCGGAACACAACCTGAGCGGTTTGGCTCCAGAAGCACAAGAGGCTAAAATCGAAGCGCTTTTTCAGGAACTAAACCAGCTTCCCTTTGATGTCGAACGTGGCTCACTTTGGCAGACATCTTTAGTCACTCTGGCGCAAAACAAGCTGCTATTGCTGACAAACTTCTCTGCCTTAATTGCAGATAGCGCCACCCTGAGAAATTTCGCCCGCGAACTCAGCCTTTCCTACTCAGCCTGCACGCGCGGGGAAGAACTCTCAGACGAGCCGATGCAATATGCCGATATTGCTGAGTGGCAAAATGAGCTACTCGAATCCGAAGAAACGGCAATTGGCAGAGAATACTGGCGCAAACTGAATCTTGAATCTTTGGATTCCTTAACGCTTCCTTGGGAACAAAAGAATTCCGAAGCGAAATTTCAGCCACAAGTAGAAAGGGCGATCGTTCGGGGTGATTTGTTCGACAACCTCGAAGCGATCGCCCAAAAACACCAAAGCGATATTTCTGCATTCCTGCTGGCTTGCTGGCAAGTTCTGATTTGGCGGCTTACCAGACAGCCGAACCTGATCGTCGGCGTAGCTGGAGACGGCAGGAAATATGCAGAACTAGAGCGATCGCTGGGGCTACTTTGCACTTATTTACCGCTAGAATCCGACTTGCAAGACGAATTTAGTTTTGCAGAAGTTTGGCGGCAAGTTGAGCTAAATCTCAAAGATATTCACACTTGGCAAGAATATTTCATCTGGGAAGAAACTCTAGAAATCGATAAAAATAACGCTTTTTTGCCCATCTGCTTTGAGTGTGAAAAAGAGCCAGAAAAATATGGCGAATCTGGGGTTTCATTTTTTCTGTATCGGCAAGATGCCTGCGTAGAGCCATTCAAACTTAAACTTTCCTGCCTGCCACAAGGCAATTGCTTAATCGCAGACTTTCACTACGATTCTGCTTTATTTGAAGCTGAAGATGCTAAGCGCTTGTCGCAACACTTTCAGGCGCTTTTAGAAAGTGCGGTCAAAAATCCACAAATCCCCATTAGTCAGTTAGAGATACTGAGCGATCGCGATCGCCACCAGCTTCTCGTCGAGTTCAACCAAACCCAGAAAAATTACCCGACAAACAAGTGCGTTCACCAGCTTTTTGAAGAACAAGCCGATCGCACACCAGATAGCATTGCCGTTGTCTTTGAAGACCAAAAAATCACCTACCGAGAACTCAACGAGCGCGCCAATCAACTCGCCCATCACCTGCAAAACTTGGGAGTTGAGCCAGAGGCAATTGTCGGCATTTGCCTCGATCGCTCTTTAGAAACAATTGTAGGAATGCTGGGCGTACTCAAAGCCGGTGGTGCCTATTTACCCATCGATCCAACGACTCCAATAGAGCGCAAGGCACTAATGCTAGAAGACGCTAAGGTGAAGGTTTTGCTCGTACAAAAGCGACTCGCTGAAAGCTTGCCGAAAACTCAGGCAAATATTGTTTGCATAGATACAGATATTCCCACTGTTTCTGCCTCTTACACGCCTCGCGCCTCTTCTGACAATTTAGCTTACATCATCTATACTTCCGGTTCCACTGGCATCCCCAAAGGAGTCGCGATCGAACACCGGCAACTGCTCAATTACCTGTACGCTATTCAGGAAAGATTAAACCTACCAGCCAATGCCAGTTTCGCCACCGTTTCCACCTTCGTCGCCGACTTAGGAAATACAGCGATTTTCCCCGCCCTTTGTTTCGGCGGTTGCCTGCATATTATCTCCCAAGAACGCGCCACCGATCCAGAGGCACTGGGTGAATATTTCGGCCGCAATCCCATCGACTGCCTCAAAATAGTTCCCTCTCACCTAGCCGCCCTTTTAAATTCCTCTCAACCCAAGTCAATTTTGCCTCGCAAACGACTAATTTTAGGCGGTGAAGCTGCAAGCTGGAGCTTAATTAAAACACTTCGCAATCTTGCTCCCACTTGCTCAGTCTTCAATCACTACGGGCCAACAGAAACAACTGTAGGTGTCCTGACTTATCAAGTCGAATTTGATAAAAATGGGTGCGATTTTGACACAGTTCCACTCGGTCTTCCGATCGCCAACAC
>JBBSNU010000007.1:0-23415 GCA_038260455.1 Chroococcales cyanobacterium
TCATTTCTCGCATCCCAATTACAGAGGTCACAACCGCTCATGTCAGATTTTTTGTTTCTTACTCTTCTAAGATAACTGGGGTTATATTTAATTGCAAGCCCCTTATATCATGTCCTGTCGATTAGCATAACAAAAATGGTTCGTAGTGCGGACTTTAGTCCGCAATCCGGGAACGGACTAAAGTCCGTACTACGAACCAAATTACAACTTCGATGCGATCGCGAATTGTATCCAAAATCAAGAAATCGGGTTTCTCTGAGAAATATGGTTGGGCGACGAGGGATACACAAAGAAACCCGGTTTCTCAAACCCTGCGCGTAAGTCTCAAATCGCTCAAACATCCTTCACATAAAAAATGCTATCGCGAATTTTGTGGAAGCCGGCTGACTCGTAAAGTCGCAATGCACCTGAAGGGTTTGCAGCATCTACGCCGATAATCGCAGTCTCGACACCGGCAGCTTTCAGACAATGCAAACCAGCCAGCAACATAGCCCGTCCCAATCCAATTTTGCGGAAACCTCGCCTTGTACCGAGACACATAATCCAGCCTTCATTTCGTCCCGTGCGATCGCACTCTTCCGGGCTAATTTCGCAACAACAAAAAGCGATAAATTTACCGTCACCAGCAACAGCAATTAAGTCTAAATCCTTTCTGTAACTGGGTTTGGCTAAATTGTATTTGAATTTTTCGACTGTTAAATCGCGGTGGTTCCAGTGATCGATAAACGATTGGTTGTACATTTCTACCCAAGCTTCCGAATCCTGTGCGCCGGGGAATAGACGCAGCGCAAAACCTTCTGGGAATTCGGGTTGTGCGATCGATTCCGAGAGCGATCGCGCCATGCGGCAAAAATGCCGATCGACTCGAAAACCGCAACTTTCCAGCACAGAAATGCGATCGGCATCCTGTACCATAGCCCAGGATCGCAGCTTCACAGGCCCGCCCCGCTCTTTTACAACTTCGCGCATCCGCGTTTCGCCCCAAGCCACGGCTACCGCTTCCACATCCTCGGATCGGGCGTCGGGGTGGATGCGAAACGACAGCAAACCCTGGATCGGCTCTCCTTCCGAAATCGACAACTCGGCGAAACCGATTAATTTGCCCTCCACATCTTCCCAAAGGCGGATATCGCGGGCTAAATCTCTGGACGGTTGGTTAAATTTTTGTTGCAATTCCGAGATGGAAGTGCCTTGATCGAGCCGATCGACTGCTTCGCAAATATCGATCAAATCGACGATCGCACTTAAATCGCGATCGCCCGCATAGCAGCGCCCTGAGAGATTTGCCATCATAGCGAATCACCATTTCCAGTTATCAATTAATTTTAAAATAGCTTGGGCGATCGGGCGATCGACATTAAAAATCCGACAACGCAAACACTCACATTAATCCAAGCGCTACAGACGTTGATTGCGATCGCGAGCGAAATATGAGCGATAAACCACCTACAAGAGCCAAGTTAAATTCTCAAAGCCTTGTGAGTAGTATGTTATTTGGGATGGGAGTAGAAGGACTTGAACCTTCGACCTTGAGATTAAGAGTCACCTGCTCTAACCAACTGAGCTATACTCCCGCATCGGAGCTACTATAACACAACTTTTATGAAAAATCAACTATTTATTGTAAAAATTTGCGGCGATTGTCTGGAGCTAGTTTTCTGTAAGGGCGATCGAGTTTACTCAATGCAAAAGTGAGTAGGGTGCATCAGTGGGCTAAACCCCGATCGTTTCCTACACAGCATAAGTCTGACGCGCCTTGCAAGTCGATCGAGTGATGGCATCATTCGTTTAGTTACCTTCTAGCCAGCAGAGGAGGCGATCGCCCTTGGGCTCCCGCTGTCAATCCCCGCTGAGAGATATTTATAAAAAATTCAGTTTCTTTTCCGTGAAATTCCCATTATCATTATTCGCAGTGTGGAGTGAAAGGAATTTCAAGTGAGCGGAAATCATCTGTTTGAGAGACTGCGAAAAAAATGGCGTTTTGTGGCGATCGCCCTAGCCGCTGCTACGATTAGCTTGATCATCGGTACCCTGATGCCAGGAAACCAACAGGGAAGCAACAATCCTGCAACCGCTCAGGTGCATAATCTCAGCCAATCCTTAACGGTAAATCCGCTAGCAAAGGAGGTTGGGGACAATCAAATAGCGTTTAATCTCGATCGCACAATTGAGCAACTTCTCACTGTATTGGAATCCAAAGAAAAACTTTTGACCTTTGTGCCGCCAGAACAGTTTCAGGGAACAACTGTTTTTGAGGGAAAAGTCAAAGATTCTGAGAAAGTGATTGCTTTAACTGTTGATGATGGCCCGTGGCCGGAAACGACGGAACAAATGCTCGATATTTTCCAGCAAAATGATGTTAAAGCTACCTTTTTTTGGATAGGTAAATCTCTCGAAAGTTCTCCTGAAATTGCTCGCCGAGTTGTGGCAGAAGGTCACGCGATCGGCAATCATACGTGGCATCACTGGTACGATCCGATGGATGCGGCGACGGCGGCTGATGAAATCGATCGCACGGCTAAACTTATTTACGAAACGACTGGAGTTAAGACTACTTTTTTCCGCCCGCCGGGAGGAGTTTTGAATAATGGTTTGGCGAAGTATGCTAAGGATCGTAATTATTCTGTGGTGATGTGGTCGGTAACTTCTGCGGATACCGATCCGCGCGCTCAACCGTCGGCTTTTGTTAATAATGTGTTGAAGGGTGCGAAGCCGGGGGCGATTGTGTTGATGCACGATGGCGGGGGCGATCGATCTCGTACTATTAAGGCTTTACCGGAGATGATTGCTGGTTTGAAGAAGCAGGGATATCGGTTTGTGACGGTTCCTGAGTTGCTGGAAATGCAAGGGCAATCAGCGTAAGTTGTGCGGGCGGGCGATCTGCTTTTTTTTAAAGTAACAAAAGGGCGATCGCTTTTTTTAATTAAATTATGTATGTCGAATCGTAATTTTGATGAGGATGAGGGGTAAAAGGGCTAAAAGGGCGGTAGATAAATCTCAATCTAAACAGATTAAAAATAAAAGTTATGGATTCTGAATAATTGCTCAGAAGGTACGCAGCTAAATAGTATGAATTAATTTAATAAAAGCAGAAACGGAACACTCCTGAATGAATGCAGTATGATGGATAGTGTAAATACAAGAAATATTTACTAGGAGAATTATGCACAAAGAAGAATTGCTCACACGGTATGCCGATGGCGAGAGAGATTTCTCTGGAATGAGCTTAGTAGATGCCAATCTAGCAAACATGAACTTGAGCGGCATCGATTTCAGTGGTGCTGATTTGAGGGGTGCTAATTTTCGAGAAACTAATCTCAGTGGAGCCCATCTAGCTCAAGCTAACTTGAGCACTGCTAATCTCAGTCGCGCTATTTTAAGCAATGCTTGCTTAGAAGAAGCTGACCTCAGTGATGCTAACTTACCACAGGTTGACTTGGAAGGTGCTAATCTCAGTCGCGCTAATTTGTGGGGCGCTGATTTCAGTGATGTTCAGTTGATTGATGCTAATTGTACCTCGGCCGATTTTAGCATGACATTCTTGGTTGACGCGAATATTGAAGGTGCTAACTTTGAGGGAGCGCAGATAGATACCGCTATTTTCCAAATGGAAAATATGCTGTTTACAAATATTATCAATCGATATGCGACTGGGGAGAGAAATTTCAGTGGCTTGGTGGTAGAGAGTCCCGATTGCAGCCGGGAACGCAGGTCTTGGGAGCTCGGACAATTAAAAGGATTGGATTTGAGCGGTATTATTTTACGCAATAGTAACATCATAGAGATCTCACGCTACATGAATGGAGTGATTTTGCGGGGAGCTGACTTCACTAGGGTTGATTTTGATCAAAGCCTTTTTGAAGGAGCAGATTTGAGCAATGCTATTTTACGGGAAACCCGTATCTTCCAATCAGTTTTTGATTTTGCCAATTTGAGCGGAGCTGACTTGACGGGAGCTGGGTTCTCTGAGGATAGTTTTTGGTGTGCCGATTTCAGTAGAGCCAAATTTAATAAGGCAAGCATCAGCAGTTTCAGCTTTATCTGCAATAATTTGACGGAGGCAACCTTCAAGGGAGCTATGTTACACAGTGTTTATTTTCAAAAAGCCAAGTTGACCCGAACTGACTTCCGGGAAGCCGACTTCGGGGTGAAAGATGATCGTGTTTTCGGGGGCGACTTCCGAGATTGCCATTTTGAGGAAACTCTTATGCCCGATGGCAGCGTGCGGAACAATAGCTAAAGTAAATAAATAGACTTCCCTGATGGGAAGTCTATTGCAGCCATCAGGTGAGTTATCCTGGAAGGATAGCCGTCACTTCCTTGAGCCTTTTCTTGGCAGCAGAATTGGGGATATTAGAAAGAAAATCGTATTGACTGTCTTTCGGTAAATCTTTGTTAAGTCTGCCTTCCAACGCTTCTATAGTGATGGTAAAGGCTTGATCGTTCCACGCTCGATTTTCTGTTGTTGGTGCAAGACCATCTGGAGTCTTAATGGGATTTGTGTAGTCGAGCAAATTTTTAATGCTGTAGGAATTGTTAGGTATCCACCAGGCAAAGTGGATGTCGGGATACTCAGATTTGTTCTGGGGTGAAAAGCCTAAGACAACCTTCCAAAGTGCATCCGGTACTTGAATATTTGTTGGATTTGTGGTATCTGTTCCTGGATGAAAGTTGGCAAATTGGTTTGGGTTAGGATCATTCCTGCGAATCGGGGTAACTCCCTTCACATTTTCATCTGCTGGTAGAGGCCCGTAGGTTACTTTATCGCCACCTTGACCGGAACCTCCTGCAAAGAGGACGAACTGATAACCTTTTTTTGCACGTTCCTGAAGTTGTCCTTCTTGAGTTGCCCAAACCCCTGAGTTTTGTTGGCTATCTTGAGGAATGATATTTGTGGTCAAAAACGTGGCTAGGTTATCCTTAATGCTTCTTTGGCGATCTGCTGAAGGAGTCAAGTGACCGCGAGCTGAAAGAAAGAAAGCTTTCTTTCCCCACAAAAACCTATTATATTCCTCCTTAGTGTATTTTGCCGCAATCTGAGGCTCAAAGTCGTAATCACCATGCTGAACTTTATAGAAATTTGATGCAGGCAATTGAGGATCTTCAGCGAATTCTTTTGCTGCTCTTTTGGCATTACCATCTACCCAACCTTTGTCAAGTACCCAGCTAACCCAGTTAGGTGTGTTTTTGTCAGCATTGTACGAAAGAGTGTATTGAGGCTTCTCTATCAAATAGTTAGTTTGATAGGTGTTATTCAGAATGGTTCTAGCATTATTAGGATTGCCAAACCTCAGCGAATCGCTGCGGAAAAAGACATTATCTAGATAGACAGGAATAGATGCTTCGAGCTTAAATTCAACAGTTGCCGGCTGACCGCGCAGTCTTTCTGGTACGTCAACATAGAAAGATTCAAAACCCTTTATGCCGTAATCTACTTTGAATTGATCTATTAAGTAACTAGCCGGAGCTTTATTACTATCCGTGTTATTTTCAGCTTTTTGAAGAGTTATTGTTTGAGAAAACGCTGGAATTGATGGATCTGATGGTCGAATAGTAACATCAAGCGTACCTTTAGATTTGGCCTTAGAGCTATTGGCAATCTTTGGTGCGTGCAGATCGAATCTCAGGGCACCCCAATCGGGTACAACAAACCGATTGTGAACAATTTCCTTCACCCCGCTGCTTTCTAACTTAAAGGCATAGTTTGGTTCGCTGTTCCCTTGGATGGATCTTACATCCTCCAAACTTTGAACTAAATCAATATTTGGATCGGATTGACCGTTGTGGAACGACCACCCAGGTAGACCCTTAGACAAAGGAGTTCGAGTCACTCCCTTCGGATCGAAAACAGCATCAAAATTCCCATTAAACAAAGTAGGAACCGCCGCGTCTCCTCGCATTCTGGCATCATAAGTATTATCAAAATCAAGCGGGATACGCTCTACATTCGTTTTAGGGCGGGAACTGTAACCGCCACCCAGAGCCGAATAAAACCAGCCCGTACCAATTCCCTCCCAAGGAGCAGTATCAACACCGTGTTTTGGGAAACCGGTTTCCGGCGTATACCAAGGGCTAACGCGAGCCGGGCCAGTCAAAACTGTACCGCCAAATGAAAAGTCTTTATCGAACAACTGTTCCCGATACCCATCGCCTCGCCGACGAAATACAGGATTAACTTCTAAGTTTTCATTGGACGGAAAGTTAGTTGGAAGCAAGTCAGATGTTCCTCCGTACCAACTCACAACACGTCCGTGTACACCTCCCGTTCCAATAACAGGATCTGTTTCCCTCGTAAACCCAGCACGGCTGTTAGTATAATCTGAGTTACTTTTATTAGTTCCCAGGAAAGCCGACAAATCCGGTTCTCCTAACAGCCGAGCATTAGGATCGGGATTTTCTGACCTCCAACCTTCTCGCGGAAACTTAAGTCCTGGGGCTGTTCCCTTCTCAGTAGACGGTAGATTCGGAATATTGCGACCGGCTGGCGTAAATGTACTGCCCGATAAAGTCGGGACTGTCTGATAGTAATTGTCCGCAAAAGTAACATTTTTCCACACCTGAACTTTCGGTTCGCGGAAATCGCTGAAATCCCCTAGTGGCACCTTTAGCCCCGGTTGGTTGAAATCGTGGGGGTCTAAAGTTGTCATCTGAAGGTCGCGAATATCAGAGTTTTCTTTGCCGCCAGCATCAGGAAAATAAGTACCTAAACGCTGAATAATTTCGCTGTTAACAACCGTACCCCGACTGAAACCAACAAAGTGCAGCGGTGAATTGAAAACTGCACCTTGTTTAGCCGTGCTAGTTTCATCCTTCAGGACTCCATCTAATTGCACGAGGGAAGTAAAGAAAGCATCGGCCGCTGCTTCTGTGAAGCCTGAATCAGGAACTGCCGACTCATTATTTTCTGACCAGTTATTCAGCAGGACTAACGGTTGTTTTTTCGCCAGGTATGGAGCTATATAACTTCCCAGCTTAGTGAGATAGTTCGGGTCATTTTTGGGATTCAAACCTGATACGAAGTCTGGAGCAACTGCACCAGATTTGTTGATAGGAATCCAGTAACCGGTAGGCAGGTCGTACTTCATCATCAAACCGCCGCCGTCGATACCTGCATTGGCAATGCTATTACCCATTTGGTAAAACTCTGGAGGAATTCCCGGCTCGTTAAAAAATGGAGGTTTAAAGCCGTGGGTCAGCACGGTGACGCTGCTAAAGGTATTGTCACCGTTGAGGGCTGGAGGTAGTGGCGTCCAGAAATTACCAAATTCTGTGTTGCGTTTTCCTTCTTGATTCCAAGCTTCAACAGCCCAATTATAATTCTGACCCGCAGTCAATTTGAGACTTGGAGGAAGCGTAAAGCTGGTATTTGTTCCCTGAGTAAATGTTTTACCGCCATCCAAAGTCCACTTGCCGATGTTGGTGCTATCTTTCTGCCAAGTCGCAGTTAAAATGCGGTTGGGATTGAAATCGTTTTCTTGACCGTGGTAAGAAGATGTGTTCCAAGGTTTTGTCAGTAAACCTAACTGCTGCGGTTTACTCAACCCTTGATCGGAGAGAAATTTGTTACCGTTAGGGTCGGGTAAATCAACTACTTTGTCCCACGGCAAAAGTCCTTCACCTTCGTCAAACACGCTGACGAAGAGATTAACCTCTGTAATGTCCTGATTCGGTGGATTGTCAAAATTCCATTGGAACTTTGGGTTAAGGGGATTTTCTGAAGTCTTGCTAGTATCCAGAGGCTCAATTAAATCCAGCCAATCCAGCGGTGTCGCGGCCAAACCGCGAGGGTTAGTCACAGAAACGGGAGCTTTCTTGCTACCAGGCGGCACACCGTAAGTATATTGGTTATTCGCATCAGTCAGAATCTGAAAATCAGCAGCAATACTAACGGCTGGATTAATATTGTCAATTGGTATTGTTGAAAAGTCAGCAACCGTAGCAGTTCGTGCCGTAGCGCTGTTAAACAACGGCAGCCCAACACCCCGACCTTTGGCATCTACTTGGAATTGACTGGGGTTGGTCAGCGTTTTGACAAATTCCGCAACATCAAAAACATAAACTTTGCCGCCAGCACCGCTTAAATTCGGATAGGAAGCGTAAAGGTATTTGCTATCACTTGACAGTGCTAAGTCGGTAGCGAATCCATCTGGAATTGGTCTAGTTCCCGCGACTAATTGCGGATTTGTCAGCGGGTCTTTGATAATGCCGATGTTGCTACCGGCCCGCGGGTCTCCATCTACGCTGGGTAGTTCTTGACCGAAGAATTTAGTATCGGAATTGCGGCCGACAACAAAGGCATAACTGGCATCCGGCAGTACCGTTACTGCGACTCCCTCATTAACATCAAAATAATCGTTAGCAGAACCCAGCCCTAAATTTGTATATCGGGTGGTAGCAGCAAAACTCACCGGGTCATTATTAGTAATGTCCAGTACCCCAAATCCCTTGCTATCTTTGCCGCTGTTCGTGAAGGTCATCATCAGCGGATTGACAGTGGAGGCTACTGCTTCTACTCCTTCATCTGCTGTGATAGTTCCGATTAATTGATTCCACTTTTTGGGGTTCTGACTGGGGTCGCGGGGTCGGTCTTTGGGGTCGATATTAACAGCGTAAATTTTGCTGTTCGCGCCGTTTGGTGCGGTAACAAATAGCTTCTTGCCGTCGCTGTTAAGGGCTATTTGCCGCAAACCGTTTGGTGCTGTTCCGACTGGGATGGTTTGGGTGACTTGATGATAGGTTGGCGAAAACGGGTTGATATCGAGAACGTAGATGGAGTTGCTGCCAGTTTTTCCGTCAGAGATGTAGGCGTATTGGTCGCGCGGATCGATTACAATCGATCGAGGTTCTGCACCGCTAGGCAAATTTATCGGGTTGATACCAGCAGTATTTGGCTGAGTGTCTATCTGTTGCCTAGTCATCGGATCGACCACAGCAACGCGCCCAGAGCGATCCATCACTACATAAGCACGGTTGCCGTCACTGGTTACAGTTAGTTCTCGCGGGCGATCGACTATATCATCCGTCCCCACAGAAACGCTGCCGATTGACAAGTCGCTGCTATTGGTGGCTGTGACTACTGATTCGGGATTTGCACCGTTAATAATTGCGACTTTATCTGCTGTCCACTGGGCGGCAAAGATGTATTGTGTGTCGTTTTCAATTCGGTAAGCATTGCTATCGTATTTAACTTCTTGGGCTGGTTCTGCGGGATTTTGGCTGACTTTTTCGTTCTGTTTACGACTGATGATGATGCGCGATTCGCCTAACGGTACGGTGTTGGGAACTTCAACGGCGATTTCAAATTGATTGTTTCCCAAATCGCGACTTTTGTCTGTTAAAACTGTTGCTTCGTAAGCTTGTTTCCCGACTAAAAAACTGACTGTTAAGTCGCTGAATCGGCTGCCTGCGGGGTCGCTAAAGTTGTCTACTAATACATTAGTAACCGTGATGAATAGAACGGGTTGATTGTTGGGAAAAGGTTGATTGTTGCTGTCTGTAAATTTAATTTCGGCGTTTTGGATGATGGGAGGTTTTTTGGGATTGGAAGCTGTTGGTGCGAGTTGGGATGCGCGTCTTTCGCCTATAATTTCCCCAGTTAGAGCATCTAGTTCGCTATTTTCTATGGGGGGGGGTAAATTCTGTATTGGGGATGTTCTGAGTCAAACTGAGGGAGTTGGAAAAGCTGGCGATGTCTTCAGGGCTATTGTTGTCAGTGCGCCGAAGTGCTCTGAGTGTTGGTTCTGGGATGTTGCTGGCGATCGCTTGAGTGTAGAGTAAGTTTGTGGTGTCTATCTCGAATTCTGGGGCGAGCAAATTCTGAAACGGTTCTTGGGAGTTAAAAGGTGAATCTTTAAAAGGTTTCATGTTTAATTTCCGTAGATGCGAGGGAGTTGTGGGATTGCCAGTCTCTACTTTTATTTCACCACGGTTGAGTTTTGTTTGTCAAGGGATTAAGTGAGTCAGTACAAATCAACATAATTTCGACGGCGGGTTTTGTACCGATCGACTCTTTCGTACTATAGATTATAGGCGCTTGTTAATCCGTAGAAAGTCCTATAAGATATTATTTTGTTTTTAGACCGTTCTACTTATATATTATTCAAACATCATAGTATTACCCTTAATTCTCGTGCCCGCATCTCCACAACCGAGCCCAAATCCCCGTCAGTGGCTACACACCTTAGATACCTGTCCGAGTACCAACACCTGGGCGATCGCCCGCGCGGCCAAACTGCACCACGGAGATGTAATATTTACTAAGCAGCAAACCAGCGGGCGCGGTCAACACGATCGCACTTGGCACTCCCCAACCGGTGTTTTAACGGCCAGTTTTGTCCTCGACAATCTCGATCCGAATGTTTTACCCGGACTCAGTTTAGCAGTCGGTTTGGCCGTGATTTTCGCGATCGAAGATTTAGTTCCCGACTGTCGCGATATGCTGCGCCTGAAATGGCCGAATGATGTTTGGATCGATCGCCACAAATTAGCCGGAATTCTCTGTGAAGCCACTTCTAGCAATGTTTCCGGCAAAACTCGCGCCGTTGTCGGAATTGGACTCAACCGCTGCGTAGATTTTGCGGCTGCGGGATTGGATGACAGGGCGATCGGCAATGCGGTAAGCTTGCATTCTATTGCTAGTACAGTACCCGATGAACTGTGTTTGCTTGATCGACTGCGGCACTATTTACTCGAACTAGCCGATATGTTTTCCACCACAGAAAGGCCCGCCCAAAAGTCCGGTTTAGCCCCGCTTTTGTCGGAATTGCGCCGCCGCGACGCGCTGATTGGGTGTAATGTGGCGATCGAACTTGCGTCGGAAATCATCTGCGGAGAAGCCGCGGGCATTGACGGAAGCGGTCGCTTGTTAGTATGCTTGGCGGGCGATCGAATACAAGCCTTTACCTCCGGGCGAATTCGATTAAATTAAAAGTCATTAATCATATCAATTCCGGTAACACTCATTATGATATAGAGGAGACGGCAGTGCCGTCTCCCTACAATTAATCACGGTAGGGACACGGCACTGCCGTCTCCTAATTTCGGCTACTAATAATTCCGATGCTACCGGATTTGATATCACACCAAATCCACCTTTAATACCGCCGGCTCTTACTTCTTCAGTCCGCGGAGGCGGACATCGTTTGTGTAGCCGCGGTTTCTAACCGCCGACTCTTATTTACCAATTCCCAATTACCAATTACCAATTCCCAATTCCCCATTCCCCATTCCTAAATTTAATTTACCACCTCAAATACTACTAATCTTCTCAGCCATAGCGGTTGATTAGCCTCCACACCTTCAGGACTGCCCTTAGTAGAAGCAACCTGTATTCTGTTACCACTTATCCCTTGTTTAACCAAAGCAACTTTTACATTTGCCGCCCTTTCCAGAGCCAACTTTTGATTTTCCGCCGGACTGCTTTTAAAATCGCTGTAGCCAATAATCCTAAAATTCTTCGTACTATTTTCCTGCATATATTCCTTGACTTTTATCAGCTTTTGTGTTAAATCTTTTGGTGACAAAATTGCCGAACCCACACCAAAATAAAGGCGAATTGCCATTGCCTTTGACAGCGGTTGACTGCCTATTCCCACTGTATTTGTTACAGACTTCACCCCCGGAATTTTCTCAAAAGCTTGAGTTATTTTTTCAGCATCTGCCGCTTTGCTCACACTACCCGCAACGGCGACTTTTCCCTCTGCATAGCGAGCCGAGATATTAATGCTTTCTAGTTTATTCAAAAGCTCCACAGTGCGTTTGACATCAGCGGCAGCTAAAACTGGATCGGGAGGTACTTCAACGGCGATAATTTTATTGTCAATTGTTAATTTAGGAGCAGTTTGTTGAGCGATTTTTTCCGCTTGCAATCGCAGCTTTTGATTCGGCACTCGTCCCGAAATCTCCAATATTCGATCTTTAACATCTGCCGCGAGGCGATAAACCGATAACTCTGGAGTAGATTGTAAAGCTAAATTTGTATCTGCTTCTATGCTAGCTGCAATCCCACTGCGATATTGATGAATTCCCCAAGGTATGCCAATTAAACCTAACGCTGCTAAACCGATAATTGGTAAAATTGGCTTTTTAGGAGATTTAACTTTTATATCTGTCTCAATTAACTTTTGCAAATTCGTGTTTATTTCGGCAGGAACTACGGTGGGATCGCCGTTAAATGATTGGATTATATCTCCGTATTCTTGAACAATATTTTTGAAGATTGCTCGCATTTTGTACTTGAACCACTGCCTCGTTTCTCCCTGCATTACTACTGCTAAATAACACGAACCAGCCACTTCCAGTACAATTGTAGATGTGCCGTATTCTATGGCATCAATCTCTGCAATATTTCCCGACTGAGAAATACAATCGTTGACAAAAGCGCGAATAGCAGTCAGCATTCCCGCTACCATCTCTGATTCTAATTGTTCGCCTTCAGACTGCTGTACTGCTGAAATTACTAAGCCCGATTCTTTTTGAATTAAAAAAACAGCTTTAACATTCAGCGGTGTTGTTTGTTTCATCAGCAATTCTGCTTCAGAAACTCCCTGTAATTTTGATTGAATTTTGCGAGTAATTCCCTCTGTACTTAAAGATGATTCGACTTTTTCATTGATCTGCTGCATCATCTCTGCGATGTACTTTAAAATCGTGCTACCGACGATCGGATAAAGTGCATCCGACATTGCTTCTCGTTTGAGATGAATTTGCTGTTTGATAGCGGAGGCCATTTCCGGTGCGATCGCCATTGCAATTGCATCGGGCGATTCAGTGACTGTGTGGCGGATTCCCGCAGGAAGAGCCGGGGCTATGGCTACTCCCATCGAGTGTTTATTTTCTCTGGTTTTGGTATTAATTACTTCATCAATTATCGGAATTATGCTATCTGTAAATGATTGTCTCGACTGATTAATTGTTTCGAGCATCATTTCGGGAAATATTAGTTTAATTTGCCTCACTAATTCTTCCCGATCGCCTCCCCATTGAGCATCGGTTATTTTGCGTTCTAGTTCCTCTACTTTACCGTTGAGCTTGTAATTATAACCGACAACTTCATCTAACAATGGTAAAATAGATTCGATCGCAGACTTTTGTAGTTGCGCGTGATGGTTAGCCATCAACTCGTCAATCAAAGGTTTCAATAAATCTGTAAACAAATCTGTCGATTCATAAATCCGGTGTTCGATCGCCACAATCTTTTCTTCGATCTTTGCGAGTCTTCGATCGATTCTTTGATTTTGAAGGATGGCATCGACAGCAGGGGCGATCGCAGATTCTATCTCTAGCTTCGCTTCCCGAATGCTTCCCGACACCATTTCTACGATCGCAGGCATGATTCTGCCCATCAACCCTTCTATTTCCGCTAAAACTTGCTGCTGAACTTCGACAATCTTACTTTCATTTTGCAATATTTGTGCTGAAATACCGCTGTTTTGAATAGCAGTTTTGACAGCCGGGGCGATCGCCTCTCTGACTTCTAACTTTGTCTCATCAATTTTCCGATTCAGCGACTCAATCATTAGCGGCATCAACCGCGCCATGATTTCTTCCGGCTGAGACTTTTGCTGTCGCTGAAGATTGTTTAATCTACTTTCAACATCGCTCAATTTTCCTTGAACTTCTCTTTGCAGAATTGCTGATTCTATCAAAGGTTCGATCGCCGCTGCTACCTCTAATTTTGATTCATCAATTTTCCGGTTCAGTAAATCAGTGATTGCTGGCATTAGCATCGCCATGATCTCTTCGGGCTTCTGAATTGGCGACTGTTGCGCCGCCAGCCGGCGTTCGATGATGCTTAATACTTTTTCTTCTATTTCTACCCAAGCTATTCTTACCTGTACTGACGGTGCGACAGCTTCGACAACCTCTAACTTTAATTCACTAATTTTCCGGTTCAGCAAGTCGCTAACTACCGGAACTAACTGCTTAATTAAATCTTCGGGTTGCTGCTGGGAACGCTGCTGAATATTCGCCAGTTTATCTTCAATTATTACTACTTTTTCTTCCAGCCCGTTTTGATTGTAAATTACTTGATTGACTGTCGGTGCGATCGCCGAAGCTACTTCTAACTTAGACTCCTCTACCCGGCGGTTGAGCAAATCGCCCACCACCGGCATCAGCCGTTGGATGAATTGTTCGGGATTCGGTAGTTGCTGGTGATTGAAACTAGCAATTTGATTTTCCAAATCAGCTAATTTTGCCTGGAATTCGAGGGGATTAATTCCATCGTTTCTGGCGAGTTCGATCGCCTTTTTTAATTCAGACTTAAACCCCTCTACTTCTTCTCTCACTAACTCAGGAATTAACGGTCTGACTAAATTCATCAACTCCTTCGGTTCAGACATCAAATTTTCAAAATTTTCTAACCTTTGTTCTGCGTTCAAAATATGACTGTAAAATTCCGGCACATCCCCTTCAAACAGCAATTGCTGCAACCGTTTGAACTCCTCCACTGCTTGTGCTAATTCTTCCTCCGAAGGTCGATAATTCTTGGCTGCGTTCGCCGTCCTAGATATACTTGGTTCTTCATTATTTATTTGTCGTCTTGGAGATGGAATTTCTTCATTATTAGTCAATACTTCCGGTACAACAGCAGATGATTCGATCAAAAAAGATAATCGCTTGCGCTGATTTTCCTGTTCATCAAATCGCTCGATCTGTTGTTGAGATGAAAGCGGTAACTTCAGCTCATTCGGTCTTTTTTTTAAATCTTTCACTAATTCCAATTCAGTCAGTATAGTTAGCAATTCCTGAAGTTGTTCTCCAGCGTTAGGAATTGCCAAACTTTCCTCTGAAACTTCTTGTTCTGATTGATATACTTTACCTAAATTATCATTAGATGCTGCCATACTTTGTTACCAAAATCAGATTTTAACCGCTCGACTAAAATGACCAGTTGGCTTGTCGCCTCACAAGTGCGAAAATCAACACATATCTCGAATAATTCTTGGGGATCGGGCCGGATGCCTGTTTACAGGCTTTGAGAGGATTCGTCTAATAAAAATGATATCCTGTCCGATCGATTGACCGGACTCGGATTGGTTCGTAGTACGGACTTAAGTCCGCTCATTATTGCGGACTTAAGTCCGCACTACGAACCGTTTTTGTTATACTAATCGACCGGACATGATATAACACAAACACAATTTTTTGCAGCGTCAGACACGATCGCACCTATCGGCCCATCTTAACTGCTGTTCTGCGACTAGCCAACTCGGCAGCCAACTGCAATGCTGCTTTCATGCTGGAAGCATCGGCAATCCCTTGACCTACAATATCAAAAGCTGTGCCGTGATCTGGAGATGTGCGGACAAAGGGCAAACCAATTGTTGTATTGACTGCTTTATCGAAAGCCATCAATTTTACTGGAATCAACCCTTGATCGTGGTACATTGCCAAGTAACCGTCGTGAGCTTCCTTGGCTAAGCCGTACCAAACTTTCGCCGGTTTTACCCACAGAGTATCCGGGGGTACTGGCCCGTCTAACTGCACTTGAGGAAAGCGATCGCGCTGCGTTTCCAACCAAGGTATCATCCAGTCTTGCTCTTCCTTTCCCAGTTTGCCATTTTCGCCGCTGTGAGGATTTAAGCCAGAAATCGCAATTTTCGGTCTTTCTATCCCAAAATCTTCCCGCAAACACTCTACCAGCAATTCTAGTTTTTCGCTCAGCAATTCTGGAGTCAAAGCATCGGGTACTTGACGCAGGGAAATATGTGTGGTAGCGAGTAAAGTTACCAGCGTCCAACCGCTGTGGGGAGATGTGGCGGCAAACAGCATTCCGAAGCGCTGCGATTTGGCTTTTTCTGCCAGGAGTTCTGTTTGTCCGGGATAATTGTAACCTGCAGCCTGCCAGTGGGTTTTGGAAATTGGGCCGGTGACGATCGCACAAAATTCGCCGGCAAGGGTACGGGCGATCGCCTGTTCCATATACGCAAAGCTAGCCGCCCCGCTAGCTGCACTTCCCACACCGGGGACAATGGAACCCCATTTGCTGTCTGCTGCTATATCAATAATCTGTAATGTTTCGGGATTTGCCAAAGCAGCAGTAGCAGCAGGATGGATCGATCGCCACTGATCGTAAGTTTGCTGCAAAATTGCCCGATCGCCAAAAACCGTCACTTTCAAAGCTGCAGCGGGATCTGCCAAGGCCTTGAGAATCACTTCCGGGCCTATTCCCGCCGGATCTCCGAGAGTTACAGCTAGTTTTGATTCCCGATCCAGACTCAAGGCAGTTTTCTCCCACAAAATACAGGAATTTCGGCAATGAAATTTTAGCATTTAAGTAGCTAATTTCCTACACTTATCCGATAAATGCCGAAAATCCCGGAAATCCCCGACAGCAGATCAAAACTCGCTGCTGGATTAACCCCGGCTGTGAAGTTCTTTGATACCGATCGTTGATCTAAGTAACTTGATACAGTAAAATACCACCATGACACAGCCCATAACACCGTTGATACGTTAAAGCGCGATCGGCAAGTGGAACAATTGGTCAACAAGAAGTAGCAATCTCAAGTGAGATACCCAGCCGCTCTCAAAACAGTACGGCGAAACTTGACCCAAAAACGAGCAAAACTCAAATTTTCCCTCAAAAAGTAGGGTGGGACACGCCCAAACTCTAGGCCAGTATCCTAGTAGGCTTGATTCAGTTGAACCGGCCAAGATTGTCTAAACTCGACGGTTTGGTTGTGACTTTGGTAGAATCGAACTGTTCGGGAATTGCTCGCAAGAGATAGCTAATTTTCCGGTGAGTCAATAAATTGAGAATCTCCGTCTCTAACAAAGCCGAGAGTGTCAAAGTATGTTTATTTAATTTGCGATCGTCAAGGAACTCTAAAACCAATGAACCCTGAATTTATCAGCGCAGCCTTTTTGTCATTTTCCCTAATTTTCGTCGGTATCGGTGGAGGCTTCCTGCTGCTCAAACTCCAAGGCGGCGAAGAATAGGTTATCATACCGATCGCCGTAACCGGGTTTTTTTACCATAAAAATCGTGCAGGCTTGTTGGCAAGATTAGAAAAACCCGGTTTATTCAGATTGGGAGCATCTCAGTTTTGTATTTATAGTGCGAGCGTCCCCCCTCGCGTATTGTACAATACGCGAGCGGGGACGCTCGCACTCCAAGAAAAAATGCTTGTTACAAAAATGATATGCTCCCTTCAAATTTAGTTTCAGAGTCCTGAGTTATAAAACACATCGTTACCAAGACATCAGTATCAAAGCCACAAGCAAAATTTTTATTAGTCGATCAATACGCAACGCTTTCTCTCAAACTCTCGGACTCTGGGACTCTCTCCCACTCCGACTCTCGGACTCTGGGACTCTCTCCCCTACCGGATACCGATCGTTAGATGAGAGGATTTCAGGTTTTTGTTAAGTTTTTATAAAAAACTGAGAAAGACCTGATACTATTGTATAGAAAGTTTAAGATTCATAAATAAATCCCTAGATGACTTTATTGATTGTAGGTGCCACCGGCACTCTCGGCCGCCAAATAGCCCGCCGCGCCCTAGACGAGGGCTACCAGGTGCGCTGTTTAGTTAGAAATTACAGAAAAGCGGCATTTTTGAAAGAATGGGGCGCTGAACTTGTACCCGGAAACCTTTGTCAGCCAGACACTTTGATTCCGGCACTAGAAGGCGTCACTGCTATCATTGATGCAGCAACAGCCAGTGCAGTCGATTCTGTGAACGTTAAAAGAGCCGATTGGGATGGAAAAGTATCGCTGATCCAAGCAGCAGTAGCAGCGGGCATCAAGCGTTACGTATTCATTTCCTTTCTCGACGCTGAGAAATATCCGCAAGTCCCTTTGTTGGAAATCAAGCGTTGTACCGAGCTGTTTTTAGCAGAATCCGGTCTAGATTACACAGTCTTGAGACCTTGCGGCTTTTTGCAAGGAATACTGAGCCTGTACGCAATGCCGATTTTGGACAATCAGGCAGTCTGGCTGCCCAACAAGCCGTCAGCCCTTGCGTACATCAACACTCAGGACGTTGCTAAATTTGCCGTCCGAGCTCTTTCCGTTCCCGAAACCATCAAAAAAACCTTTCCCGTAGTGGGAAATCGCGCTTGGGATGCTGAGGAAATTGTGCGGTTGTGCGAGCGGCTTTCTGGCAAACAAGCCAAAATCACCCGCACCCCAGATGCCTTGTTGCAAGCCACCCGTCAATTTGCTAAGTTCTTTGAGTGGAGTTGGAACGTAGCTGACAGGTTGGCTTTTTCAGAAGTTTTAGCAGCCGGAAAACCCTTGAAAGCTCCGATGGATGAAGTTTACAGCGTCTTCGGAATCGACCCCAAAGAAACTACTACTTTGGAGTCTTACCTCGAAGAATACTTTAATCTGATTATGAAGAAGCTCAAGGAAATAGAGTACGAGCAGCTTAAGACTAAAAAACGGAGTAAACAAAAAATGCCCTTTACTTTTTAAAGTGCCGAAAGCTGGAATTATATACAACGACGTTAAACCAGTCTCTTGTCGCATCGCCGAAGAGTTGAAAGACAAGCTGACTGCCCGCGGCTGGGAGGTCTGCGCGGTTTCCGGTGCCGGGGGAATTTTGGGCTATTCTAGTCCCGATCGCCCCATGTGCCACACTCCGATCGACCAACTCGTCCCCCCCGGTTTTGACAGCGACATGGAGTTTGCAGTGGTTTTGGGTGGCGACGGTACGGTACTGTCGGCATTTCGCCAAGTTGCTCCGATTGGAGTGCCACTGCTGACTGTCAATACCGGTCACATGGGCTTTTTGACAGAAACTTACCTAAACTTGCTCCCGCAAGCTTTGGAAAAGGCGATCGCCGGAGAATACGAAATCGAAGAAAGGTCAATGCTGGCCGTGCGGCTGTTTCGAGAAAATGACTGCCTCTGGGAAGCCCTTTGTCTCAATGAAATGGTGCTGCACCGCGAACCGCTGACTTGTATGTGTCATTTTGAAGTGGCGATCGGTCAGCACGCCTCTATTGACATTGCCGCAGATGGGGTAATTATTTCGACTCCGACAGGATCGACGGCTTACGCCCTTTCTGCCGGCGGGCCTGTAATTATTCCGGGAGTACCGGTGCTGCAATTGATCCCTATTTGCCCACATTCAATGGCTTCGCGGGCTTTGGTGTTTTCAAATACCGAGCCGGTCAAAATTTTACCGGCGAGTCCGAATCGCCTGGTAATGGTGGTAGATGGGAACGGCGGATGTTATGTTTTGCCGGAGGATTGGGTGCAAGTTGAGCGATCGCCCTACCAAGCCCGCTTCGTTAGGATACAATCTTTTGAGTTTTTCCACATTTTGCGGGAAAAATTAGGCTGGGGTTTGCCTCACATTGCTAAACCGAGTTCGGTTGAGTTGCCTTGATAGTTGTTGTTGACACTCCCCGACTATCAAGGTACGGGGATTGTTGGCTCAACCAGTTGGACAAAGCCTTCTTGTTCAACGTGCCGAATTTAAGTCCTTGACTGCTATTCAGTAATGCGAATCGAATCTTGAATTTGCTGAACTTGCTTTTCAGTATCACTGTCGGAGTAAAGGGTCTCTAGCATAATTGTTTCTTTTTTCCCTGTGGCAACATAGGTGACAATGCCTGCGGGAAACCCGTCGTCATAGACTTCATACAATCGCACTGCTTTTTTGCCGTTAATGGTTAGACGTTCGGTCTTAGTCGTCGTCTTAGGCATCGCTCTTCTGGAATTCGGCGGTTTTGTAGCGGTTTCCAGGTTTTCCTCACTGATGGTTGCAACCACGCGAATCAAACCCTTGGGGGCAAATCCACCGCCTCTGTCGGGGAATTTTTTGTTGTGTAAAGTAAGGCTATTCGCACTTGCGCCCCTGGGATTTTCGAGCCAATTTCGGGGTGCTTTGAAGGTCAGATTGCCGATCGCGTGGGTTTTGATCTGTGATTCTTGGGTTTGGGCTTGGGCGAGTAGGGTACTGTGTTCTAGGAATAGGGTGGGTGTCGCGATCGCGATCGTACTAGCGAGGATAGTCAGGAATTTCTTCATGGGCGATTATGTCCGATTGATAGTTAGGGAAATCTCTGAGCGTCAATCATTCTGTTCTTGTTGTTTTGTCGTCAGAAGATTAAAACATTGGCAGCCTCAGAGCAATTGTAAGGCGACCAGACCGGATACTCTCGATCGGCAACAAAAAAGTTTGTTGCATCTTCTTCTTTGACCAGTTCTGTTGCCAGAAACTGCATCAGCCGAAGCTTGTCAATTTTTGAAAGTTCCTGGATTTTGGACTTGAGTTCAGCCAATGGCATTTAAAAATCTCCTCGTTTGAGGTTTGGCGAAAAGATTGGATCTACTAGCTTGTTGCATGGGTGCGCGATCGAATCGTATCTATTGATTCTACCAATTTTCTGTAGGTCAAGCTCTCGATCGAGATTCCGAATCCTCTCGAAAGTCAAGCAGCGTTTGCGAGATAACGGCTAAGATAAGCGGCGGCAAAAAAAATCACACTCAGCGCCCATGTCTTTCGTCCGTCCGCTTTATCGACTTGTTAGCCCGGTGCTCGCTACAACTAATTTAGTACCTCCATATGACCGACTTATAATCTTGTACTATCTTTGTTGCTTTTGCCAATGTTACATTTTTTGCAAAGGGTCTGTAGATTAATCATGTCATCAGAACCACCTTTTGACCGAGGAATGATATGGTCAACTTCTAATAAAACTCCATCCTCTCGTGAGGATCTACCGCAGCTAAGACATTTCCATTTATCCCTAGCCAGAACTGCCCACCATTTACCAGCACGGACAAAAGAATAACTATCTAGCTCAGGAATCTCTGAAAGCCCAAGATTTTCTTCCTCTTCTCCTTCTTCTATCTCATCCTCAATATTGGGAAGCTTGACATACCATTCCTTAAACTGTTCAAGCATTTTTGCAAGCTCAGGTTCTTCTCCCTCAGCGATACAAATAAATGACTCCTCCAACGCATAGAGTAATACGAATGCAATAATTAATTCATCAAACCCTCGTCCAGAACTCACAGGGAAATAATATTTCGGTGAAAAGAGCGTTATATATTTGTCCTTTAAAAGAATTAAATTATGCAAAGGTAGGAATGAATTATAAGAAATATGAGCTAAGGATAATAATGGAAGCAGAATCTCGCTGTGCTTTTCGACTAAGGCTGAAATTTCGGCTATGTGGGCATCATCAACATATTGACGAAATGGTAGTAAATTAACGTGCATCGTACCATTAGGCAACACATTGAATGTCAGATATGAAACGTGCAGAACAAAAGGAGTACCATCTCTTTTGATAATTCTCAGAGGTCTATCACGCCTTCTTTTTCCTGCCACTCCAATATGAACAAAGCCATAGTCTTTATTTTCCTTAGCCTTCTCACGATGACTAGGACAATAAACAAATGTCATTCTATCGTATGGGTTAACATGGTAAACATCCGCTACAACATCAAGGGTGTGACGTAAGAGTATCTCTAAACGTGGGAAAAAATAGTTCTGTAAAGTTGAGAGTCTAGTCTTAGTATCAGGAATATTAAAAATTTGAGTATCTCTTTTCTCAAAAATTAATTTATCAATGCTGTTAGAGCCTTGCACGTTCTTAACTCAACTGGTATTCAAATATATGTGGTAAGAGCTTGCTAGTTTGCACTATTCCCAATTTTTAGGGTGAGATCATCCAACAGATAGCTCTTATGGACTACTCCAACCCTAAACAAAGCTGGCTAACTTATAATTGTATCGCAGTTGCGGTACAATACTGGATATAATCGAATAATACCGCAGCTTGATGATGTATGTCAACCTGTTCTTACTCCCTATCGGAATCTCCTTTCCTCGATCGAATTCGCCGCACGATTCGACTCAATCACTTAAGCCACCGCACTGAAAAAAGCTATCTTTATTAGATTTTAGATTAGAGAGCATTTAGAGTCGATCTCACACTCTCGGCGATCGGTGCATTATGATAAAGCAAGCAGCGATAAATTCTCGTCTTCATAAAATAACTCGATCGCGTTGAACTCCCGACGCAGCAAATTTTCAACTTGTGATGTCAAAAGCTATACAGGCTTTTAAATCTTCTCGCGTCAAATCGGGAAAATCGTCGAGAATTTCTGCTTCGGTCATCTCGGAAGCCAGGTACTCAAGCACTTCATAAACCGTAATTCGCAAGCCGCGTACACAAGGCTTACCACCGCGTTTATTTGCTTCGATCGTGATGTGGTTTCGGTAGTTCATAAGAAACACTCGCTAATACCATTTTTCTGTAAAGCTGCATAGAATGTATCCTTTACAGGAAAGGATTTCAGGCTTCCCATTCTGTGCAGCTTCAAACAGAATTGCTATAAGTGGGAAACGAGCGCGTCTTCAGACCTGAGAGGGAAACGACTGGCCAACTGCCAAAGTTTTATTCTTCTACCCGATAGCCCAATTCAGCTAAACGAGTCCGCGACTGCCGCCACTTCGGTTGCACCTTGACAAATAACTCTAAATACACTTTACCTTCAATTAACTTTTGAATCTGTTCTCGGGCCGCACTGCCGATCGACTTGAGCATACTGCCGCTTTTACCGATTAAAATACCTTTTTGGGAATCCCGTTCGACGTGAATTGTCGCCAGAATGCGCGTAATTTTGGCTTCTTCTTGAACAATGTCGATCGCGATTGCTACGGAATGCGGCACTTCTTCCCGAGTCAGCAGCAAAATCTGTTCCCGAATCAACTCGCCCATAATAAAGCGTTCCGGCTGATCTGTGACCAAATCGGGCGGATAATAATAGGGCCCAACCTCCAGATGTTCGATTAACAATTGTTGCAGCGGCTCGACACCACCGCCCGTAAGCGCCGAAAACTTGACGACTGGCCACTCAGGATTGACAATTTGTTCGTAAGTGCGATCGATCAACACGGAATCCTCCGGTTGTTCGTCCAACTTATTCATCCCCAAAATCACCGGAATTTTGCAATTGCTGAGAATTTCGATAATATATCGATCGCCCCCACCCGATTCCACCGAACCATCCACCACAAACAGCACCACATCCACAGACTGAATCGCCGTGCGCGCATTCTGCACCAAAACCTTACCCAGTTGGTGATGTGGCTTGTGAATTCCGGGAGTATCGACAAAAATAATTTGTGCCTCATCCGTCGTCAGGATGCCCCGCAGCCTGTTGCGCGTCGTCTGAGACACCGGCGAAGTAATCGCAATTTTCTGCCCCACCAACTGATTCATCAGCGTGGATTTGCCGACATTCGGCCGCCCGATAATACCCACAAAGCCCGATTTGTAACCCGCAGGAGCCGCGGGAACACTCATGATTTCCGATAAGTCTATAATCTTGCTATCTTCCACTAAATTCACCTATTTTCAAGCCCCTTCTCTGCCTATTGTCGCTTGAAAACACTCAAACGCCCATCGATGCACTGTAGCATCTTTCTCGCCCTGGGGCGA
>JBBSNU010000008.1:0-22383 GCA_038260455.1 Chroococcales cyanobacterium
ACTTATGAGAAAGGCGTAAAAGTCTTACCTCATGAGTTAAAACAGTATTTGCCCTCATGGCAACGTTCTGAAACTTTACCAAAATGGGATATCACGATTATCCCATTATGACTGGTATTTTATTTGTCCGCAAGTCCCTTGAGCGATCGCTCCCTGAATCCCTCATATCATATCCGGTCAATTACTATAACAAAAACGGTTCGTAGTGCGGACTTCAGTCCGCTCCTTTTTGCGGACTAAAGTCCGCACTACGAACCAATCTTACTGCTAATCGACCGGACATGATATCAATCGCTCAATTCTCCAATCTAAAATCTAAAACTTGTACTGAGCAAAGCCGAAGTATCTAAAATCTAAAATCGACTGACTTCTCACCTTTTTGAGAAAGGCTATAACTCTGATTTACCCTTATACCATTTTTCTAAAGATGTGCTGATGAAGTCTGAGCCACCCCAAAGCATCGGGGGGGTTGGGGGGGTAATATCTAGCGCTACTTTATGAAATTGGTATTACATTCTTTTTTTGAATCGTATAAATAGCAATATTTTCGGCAAACCGCAATATTTGGCAATATTTTCCGTATTTTTACTTAAACTTTTAATACAATTAGTAATAAAAAATACAATTTACTGAGAGTAGTAAGGATTATTAAGTTTTTTTAACGCCTGCACTACTTTACATTAACTTTAAAATTGCGTGAATATTCGGAGGTGATTGCAAAGAAATAGTAAAGATATGTTTTGACTATTGCCAATAGCCAGCAACTTAAGTTTATAGTTGTGTTGTAGTGACAAATTTTTAACAGAGAAAGTTCCGACTTAGCAGTTCGCCAAAGCAAGCAGGTTAAAAAAGTCCTTAATAAAACCACAAGTAGACTGAAAACAAGTAATTAGTAGGAAAGCCGATCGCGTATCTTTCCGATTAAGTCGCTTTCTCTGTAAAAAAACCGAAAATCAGCCGAATTTTAAAGATTCTGTTCCTCGAAAATCAGTTTAACAACTCGCCGATAGGCAACGGTCTTTCTAGAATTTACTTTACAAGGAGCCCAGAAAGTGAATAACACATTTAACCCCTCAGAAGTGTTTGAAGGTGCCAGCAAAGCCGAAATAATCGATCGCATCCAGCAGCTAGTTCCCCCAGGTTCCCCCGAACCGCAAAATCTGGAAATCCTAGCAGCGCTACAAACTCTCACCGCACAGCTAATCTCCGCCTATCAAGCCGACGGACAACTAGAAAGCGAACCTTTTAGCGATGTGCGCGATCGTACCATTAACCTGTACAGCCTCGCCTGCAGCAACAAAATCAAAGGAAAAACCATCCTCATCACCGGCGGAGAAGGATGTGTCGGCAGTTTTCTAATCGAAAAACTCCTCTCTCTAGGCGCAACTAACATCATTTCTGCCGACAAAGCCCGATGTCAAAACCCCGACGAAAATCTCCCGCACTTTAACAAAGAAGGCGCAGTAACTTTCTACGCCGCCGACATTCGCAACTTCCAGGCGCTCAAACACATATTTGAAGTAGAAAAACCACACATTGTTTTTCACCTAGCAGCCCAGCGCCAGCCCGGATTAGCTGAAATCCAAATTCGAGAAACAGTTACAACCAGCCTGTTAGGATGCAAACACATCATCCAACTTTCCGAAGAATACGGCGTAGAAGACTGCATCTTCTCTTCCACAGGCAAAACATCTCGATATTTTACAACCGAAGTTTACGCCGGCTCCAAAAAATTTGCAGAATGGCAATTTGCCAAAGCAGCTCAAGAAGGAAACGTCACTTACGGGATGGTTCGCTTTACTCATATGCTAGAAAATAGCTTGTTCTGCGAGCAAATGTCCAAAAAAGTACAGCAAAGTAAAACAGTCAACGTTCACGCTCCCCACCGCTACGTAACCGCTCAAAATCTAGTCGAAGCCGTACATTTGTTACTGAATTCGCTCATAGTTTCCGTTCCGGGAAAACTGAAAATTGTCGCCGTCAGCAATCTCGGATGGCCGACAGAAACCTTGGAAGTCGCTTTGTATAAAATTCTTGAGTCAGGCAAAAATTTGCCGATTTATTTTCAAGGGCTTTTACCGGGATACGAAGAACCATTTTTCCTAGGACAATTTGACTGGAGCAAACCTACAGACATTCACCTCTTAATTAATGTTCTGGAAGATCCTTTCAGAAGAGTTGACCAGGCTGGCGATATGGTGATTGTAGAACTAGCTCCTTTTTCTTTGTGCGTGTTAGATAAACAAGTGTCTAACCTGGAAAACTTAATGAGCGATCCGAATTTCCCGGAAGTGCAAATTAAGCAGGCTCTTGTCGCAGCGGAAAAAGAGGTGATTGCTTCTTCTTTTGCGTGGAGTTCCGCCGCAGAATTGCTGAAAATTTTGCAGTGGGGAGTTAATCCGAAAAAATTGCAAGGTTACGGAACAGAAGTCGCTGACTACAGCGATATTATCCAACTCCTCCTGCAAGGAATGTACGGGAGGCTAAACGAAGAAGTTTTGAACTGTGCTGGAGTTAGTGCTGATGAATTTGATGAATTAGTTGAGAGTCTTTCTGTGGTGGATTCTCTTCAAGCAGAAGTGGCATATTTGCGATCGATATCGAAATGTATCAGAGAATCTGCACTCCCGGCACAGTTCACTCAAAAAAAATCTGAACCTGTTCCTGTGCGGGAAGCAGCGTAATTGAAAAATAGCTGAGAGATTGCTTTTGCGTTTTTAGTTGATTAAAAGCAGAACAACCCGAAACCCGGTTTCTTTGAGATACCGGGTTTCTCAAGTTTTGGGCTGTTTGAGGTTGAATTAAGTGATTTACTGAAGATTGTAAGAATCGGGAGCATCTCAATTTTTGCTTTGATAGTGCTGTCCGCGCTCGCGTATTGTATAACTCGCGAGCGTCCCCGCTCGCACTATAAAAAAAATGCTTTTTACAAAAATGAGATGCTCCCGTAAGAATCGACGTGATATGATATCATATTGGAGCCAACGAATGCAATCAAATAGGTTCGTAGTGAAGACTTTAGTCCTATCTTGGAGCGGACTAAAGTCCTCACTACGAACCTAATAAGGGTGACTTGAGTTCTATCTGGGAGCGGGTGCATCTCATTTTTGCAAAACACAGATGCTCTATTTGGGAGCGGACTAAAGTGCTCACTACGAACCTAATAAGGAGGAATTTAGTTCTATCTGGGGGCGGACTAAAGTCCTCATTACTAACGTAATGTAATAATGGTGATGTTTTCGTATCTGATAAGTTAGATAGCATCGATCGCTGAATTGAATGAGGTGCAATTTGATTAAGTCAATTCAATGACCGCTGCAAATTAAATTAAATTAAATTAAGGTGCTAGAATTGTGGAAATAAATCAGCTACTGCTCCTATTTGTTGATGTTGTACTTTTGACGATCGCCCTAATCCTGTTAATTCCCGTTGCAGTTCTCTTTCTAGAATGCAGTGCAGCTTTCCTGTCGAACCTCGCCCCCACATACGAAACAAAAGAGCCCCGCCCCAAAATAGCAGTTTTAATTCCCGCCTACAACGAAGCAGCAGGAATTGCCGCCACTATCTCCACCATTCTGCCGCAGCTAACACCTCAAGACCGCCTGTTAGTCATTGCTGACAACTGCACGGATGCTACGGCAGAAATCGCCCGCAACTACGGTGCAACGGCGATCGAGCGCCACGACACAGAACGCAAGGGGAAGGGATACGCCCTGGATTTCGGCTTGCAGTCGATCGCCTCAGACCCCCCAGAAGTAGTCATTATGGTTGATGCAGACTGCATCTGCGAGTCAGATTCCATAGAAACATTAGCCCGCGTTGCAATGGCCGAACAAAGACCGGTGCAGGCCACATATTTAATGGAACAGCCGCCCGATCCTACCCCAAAAGATTCCATTTCAGCCTTAGCATTTCTCGTAAAAAACCTAGTCCGGCCCAGCGGATTAAAACAGCTAGGATTCCCGTCATTGCTAACAGGTACGGGCATGGCTTTTCCCTGGTTAATCATTCGAGATGTTCCTTTAGCTAGCAGCAATATCGTGGAAGATATGCAAATGAGTTTGGATCTGGCGATCGCCGGACATCCAACCGTATTCTGCCCCGAAGCCAGAGTCACAGGGTGTTTGCCGCAGCAACAGGAAGCAGCTAAAAGTCAAAGAACCAGATGGGAACACGGACACTTGCAGACACTGCTAACTCAAACTCCCAGGCTGGCGACAGCTTCGATCGAGCAACAGCGTTTTGACTTAATGGCGATCGCCCTCGACTTATCCGTCCCTCCCCTATCGTTTTTAGTTGCTATCTGGCTAGCCGCTTTTGCCGTCTCCATAGTAGCAGCAACCTTGGGAGCATCACCGATTCCTGCTATCTTGTTAGGAGTACAAGGACTGCTAATTTTAGTTTCAATTGTCAGCGCTTGGGGAAAATTTGGCCGTGCCGATATTTCCGGCGCAACTCTTTTATCCGTACCTTTTTACATCCTGTGGAAAATCCCTTTGTATCTGGGTTTTATCCTGAAGCGGCAAACCAAATGGGTACGGACAGAACGCGATGTTTAATATTGAGATTGAGAAGTTTTAACCGCAGATATCAGCCAAGAAACACAGATGAACGCAGATACAATTCTATCTCCGTTCATCGGCGTTCATCGGCGGTTAAAAAAATATATATAAACTTAAAAAAACTTCACTGCTTCACGGGAATTTCAATCACAAACTCAGCCCCCTCACCGGGCGCGGAAAAGCACATTAGCTTCCCGCCGTGTTTCTCTACTACAATCTGATAACTGATACTCAACCCTAAACCGGTACCTTTGCCCACAGCTTTTGTAGTAAAGAAAGGGTCAAATATTCGCGATCGTACTTCCTCCGTCATCCCCCGACCATTATCAGCAATATAAATTCTCACCAAGTTTTTGTCGCATACCTCAGTCCTAATCTCAATCTTTCGCTCAAAGATTGGAGATAAAGGATTTTCTAGTTTGGCAGTTGTCTCCGGTCGCCCAACTCCTAACTCCACTGCATCAATTGCATTGCTCAAAATATTCATAAACACCTGATTTAACCCAGAAGCATAACAATTTACATTCGGCAGTTGACCGTACTCTTTAACTACCTCAACGCCATGTCCGAGTGCATCCTTTTTCAACCTGTGCTGCAAAATTAGCAGAGTCGAATCAATCCCGGAGTGAATATCCACTGGTTTCATCTCGGCTTCATCCAGGCGTGAGAAATTCCGCAGCGACAGCACAATATTGCGAACGCGATCGACCCCAACCTGCATTGATTTTAGAATTTTGGGCAAATCTTCTTGAATAAAAGCGAGTTCAATATCTTCTGTTTTAGCAACAATCTCAGGATTAGCATTCGGGTAAGACTCCTGGTAAAGCTCAATCAATCCCAGCAAATCCGAGCTATAATCGCTAGTGTGGATGACATTGCCATAAATGAAATTAATCGGATTATTGATTTCGTGAGCAACCCCCGCCACCAACTGCCCCAAAGAAGACATTTTTTCCGTTTGAATTAGTTGAGTCTGCGTCGAGCGTAATTCGGACAAAGTAACTTCTAATTGTGTCGCTTTTTCTCTCAATTTCCCCTCAGACAGTCGCAAAGCATCCTCCGCTAACTTGCGATCCGTAATGTCCTGTATCGTCCCAAATAACTTAATCACCTTACCGCCATCAAAGATAGCTTGCGCCTTAACATAAATATATCTGACAGCTCCATCAGCGCGCAAAATTTTCATCTCATACTCGCAAGGATTTCCTAACCGACTAATCTGATCTACTTTCTCTAACCACAACTGTAGGTCATCTGGATGAATTTGCTTCTTGTGTTCTAAAATAGTGGGTTCTGGTAGTTTAGGGTCAAGAGCAAAAATTCGGAATACTTCCTCAGACCAAGTTAATTTATCCTCCTCCACATCAAATTCCCAGTTGCCGAGGTGCGCCAGTTTTTGAGCTTCTTGCAGCTTAGCTTCTTTAGTCTTTAATTCCTGCGTCCGCTCTTCTACTCTCACCTCCAGGGTTCGCGAATAATCCTCCAACTGTTCCTTAGCCTCCGACAAATTAGCAACAAGTACCGCATTTTCTAGAGAGATAGCAGCTTGGGAAGAAAGGATTTTCAAAACCTCCAACCTATTTGGAGAAAACGCTTCAGTAGTTAAATTATTTTCCAGATAAAGGATGCCTACGAGTTTGCTTTGATTCAGAATAGGAGTACAAAGCGCAGATTTCACTTGCTGCTTTTTAATATAATCGTCAAGTGTAAATAAACCTTCATTAGCAGCATCGCTTAAAACCACATCAGAGCGCGTCCTTTCAACATAATTAATCACAGTTATTGGCAAAACCTCTGCCGCATCTACTTTAGGGCATTGCTCAACTGCAACGTCCGAAGACTCCACCGATGCCGCTGCTTGAATCAGCAATTTTCCTTCCTCGGGCATTAGGAGAAAACCTTTTTGCGCCCCAGCATTCTCAATCGCCATTTTCATTAACTTTTCCAACAACTTGTCCAACACAATTTCGCTAGCTAGCGCTTGAGATGCTTTAACAACAGTTGTCAAGTCTAATAAACTGCTGTGACTGCTGCTTGTCGAGCTAGAATGAGTGCTAATAATCATCTCATCCCCTCTCGATTTCGCAGCCGATGCAGCCGGTAAAAACAGGGGATACTCTGACTCCAAATGTTTAACCTTGGCGGTTGCTCCCCAGTGAATATAGCCGTAGTAAGCTTCTATCAGATAAGTCTGAGCCACTTTTTTTCTACCGTTAGCTAGATAAAATTCTGCCGCTAGTTCATTTGCTAGCGCTTCTTCGTGGATGTATTCATTCTTCGATGCTCCTTTCACCGCTCGATCGTAATACAGAGCAGCTTTTTCATATTGTCCCAAGACTCGCGCTTTCTCTGCCTCTACTAAGTCATATTTATGCTGATAATTTTCGGGACAGTGAAAAGCCCAATGCTTCATTTTTTTCTGAAGCGAAGCCACTTTTTTTAAATGTTTTTTCTGTTCAATTTTTGAAGCTGTGGGATACAAAGCTAAGAGTGCTAGAGAATAGTAAAAATTGTGGATTGGAACATACATCATGCCCATCACAGCCTCAGAATAATTTGATGCTGTTATGGCATTTTCCGCAGATTTTGCATAATCTTTAAATAGATAATTTAGCCAGGATTTATACAAATACACTACAAATGTTACTAGATTATTTTGACTGTCTATTAAAGCTGGCAGCATAGTTTCTTCATTAAATATTTCGCCAGTCAATAGGCAAAGATTAACTGTTTTACCTTGCAAATTTAAGACCATTTGGGCCCCAACTCTGGCTTGATAAACCATAAATTCATTCTTGTAATTCACCAACATTTCAATATATTGACTCTGCTTGCTCGTCACGGAGTCCAGAGGTTCGCCGCTCAAAAATATATAGTTGCTGTAAAAACTAGCACAATAACAAGCATTGTTGACATCTCCCGTTTCTAGTCCACTCTGCATTCCCTCAACTAAACCTATAAGACTTGCTCTGACGTGCTCCGACCAGTGGCGAATAAAACTATTAAAGCTTAGTGAGATTAGAGAGTTGTGCAAGTTGGTGTGAAATCGCTCTAACAGTGCCTGAGCTAGTTGACCGTATCGGTATCCAGAATCCATATCACCTAACACTCCACAGTGAATCAAACCATAACCTGCATACCCGAAACTAGACAGCGGCGCATTCCCGTACTTCAGAGAAAGAATCACCATTTTAAACACGATCACTGGGAACATATCAGGTGCTACTACAAAAGCAGCCGGACTCATATTCGTCAAAATCCGTATAGCCGCAATTTTATTAGGGTCAGTCATTGGCGGCAGCTCCAATAAATCCTCAATCTGCTTGTTTTTTAAAGCTAGTTTTGTCAGAAATAGCTCCATGAGAATCTTCAGTTTGTTTGGGGTTTTAGGGATGTACACTCCCAGCATTTTCAAAGCTTCAATAGCTATATCTAGCGAAGCTCTGGGTTGATTCCGATCGAAGTAAAAAATGACTTTTAGCTCAGCCACTTTGACTTTTTCTAGCAAATGTTGGGCGCGGAATATAATCACCTCTGATAGCTGGAACGCTCGCTCAAAATCGGTATTTATATAGGACAATTCCAGCGCTTCGATATGGAGTTCCATGATTAAATCGTAGTGACTCTGCCAAGCTTGTTCAGGCAAAAGTCCTAGACCTGCATTAAAATACTTGAGTGCCGCTTCATAGGCTGCAGAACTCTTAGCTTTCTTGCCAGCTATGAGATTAAAGTTAGCTAATTCATCTCGCTTTGACTGAGTGGTGATGAATTCCACTCCGATATTGAGTTGGTTGACAATATCAAAGATATTTTCTGCGATTTCTGACGCGGGAGTTGAATCCAGTAGCAGGGAGCCGATTTTTAAGTGGGTTTGTTTTTTCTGGGAGTCGGGGATGAGAGAATAGGCGGCTTGCTGTACGCGATCGTGCAAAAACCTGTAAGATATTGAGGATTGAGCGCGACTGGCAACTCCACCCCCATCGGATTGCCACCCGGAGTCGCTTTCCTCAACCAACGGGATTTTGTAAGCATCGCTCATTGGCAGAATTAAACCAGCTTGAAGCGCATCCCATAAATCAGCAGCCGTTTCTGATGCCGATTTTCCCCTGACAATTGCCAAATTTTCTAAGCGAAAACGATTGCCCGTACAAGCTGCTAATTTTAATACTTGCTGCGTCTCCTCCGGCAGTTGTTGAAGATTCCGAGCAACTAATTCAACTACACTGTAATCTGCAATGCCAGCGGTTTCAATTTCCCCGATATCCCACTGCCACGCACCAATATTGAAATCAAATGCTAGCAGCTTTTCTGAGTGCATGGTTGAGAGCAGTTGATTTATAAAAAATGGATTTCCGCCGGTCTTACTAAAAATCAACTCTGCCAGAGACTTGAAATTTTCGGTTTCATTGCCCAAAGTATCCCCTACTAGCTCACTGACGCTGCTCAACTCTAAACATGGGAGGATAATGTGATGCACAGGAACACCAGTCTCTTGAATTTTTTCGACAGTTTGAACTAACGGATGAGTCGAATTTACTTCGTTATCTCGATATGCTCCTATTAGTAAAAAATATCGGCTATCTTGATAAGCAACTAATTCCTGAATCAATTTTAAGGAAGCTAAATCAGCCCACTGCAAATCATCCAAAAATAGAACTAATGGGTGTTCTGCTTGGGCAAACACCTTCAAGAATTCTTTGAACAATCGATTAAAGCGATTTTGAGATTCTGTCGGCCCCAATTGTGGAACAGCAGGCTGCGAACCAATTATTAGTTCGACTGAAGGGATGACATCAATAATAATTTCACCGTTATTACCCAGCTTTGACAACAGCTTTTCTTTCCAAATAGTTAACTCTTCTGAGCTGGTTGTTAATAACTGCTGCATCAATGACTCAAAGGCTTGAGTTATTGCAGCATAAGGAATATCCCGCTTAAACTGGTCAAATTTACCAGCAATAAAATAACCCCGCTGCCTGACAATTGGTTTGTGGATTTCACTGACAACTGAGGTTTTACCGATGCCTGAGTAACCGCTTACCAACACCATCTCAGTTTGTCCCCAACTGACTCGCTCGAAAGATGCCATCAAATCAGCGACTTCTTGTGTGCGGCCGTAGAGTTTTTGGGGAATCAAAAATTGACCTGATTTGTCAAGTGTCCCTGGAATGAAATTTTCTATTTTGCCAGTAGTTTGTAGCTGAGTTAGACAATTTTCTAGGTCGGCTTTTACTCCAAAGGCACTTTGATATCTGTCTTCGGCATTTTTAGCTAATAGTTTCATGACAATAGATGAAACCATCTGGGGGACTTGGTTGTTTAGCTGATGGGGGGAAACTGGTGTCACCGCAATGTGGCTGTGAATTAATTCTAGGGAGTCGGTTGAATTAAAGGGCAACTCTCCTGTCAGCATTTCATAAAACGTGATGCCTAGAGAGTACAAGTCAGTTCGGTAGTCGAGGTCTCGGTTCATCCGACCAGTTTGCTCTGGGGATATATAGGCTAGAGTGCCTTCTAGCACAGTAGTATTGCTATTTTGGTGAACTTCTCTGGATAGGCGCGTAGCCATGCTAAAATCGGTGATTTTTACTTGTTCAAAATCTGGTGTAATGATAATATTTGATGGTTTTATATCTTTATGAATAATCTGGTTGTGATGCACTTCTCCGAGAGTTTGAGCCACTTGAATAGCCAGCGGCAAAAACTTCTGAATTTTAATATTTTTACCCGCGAGATGGTGTCTGAGAGATTGACCGCCGCAATCTTCTAAGATCAGGGCGAAACTGTTTTTATATTTTTCTAAGCTATGGGGTTTGACAATCCCTTTGAGTTGGAGATTCGAGCTAATTTTGTATTCATGTCTCAAACGAGTAATTTCTTCTATTGTGGGGTACTCGGTATTGAGTGTTTTAATAATGACTGACGCTTGATCGGATTCCCGGACTCCGCGATAAATGATCGACTTCACACCAAGTTGAACAACTTCTGTGATTCTGTAACCTGGAATTGCATTCATCGGTTTTATTCTATCTATGACTAAATTTTGGGTAAACATTTTGCTTGATGTCGAGCGACTCTCGGGTGGACGGTACTTAAGTATTTCTATATAGTGGGTAGCTTATAATACTTAAAGTATTTTAAAATACCAGTAATTACTCAGGGAGTTTTTAGATAGGGAGATGCCTAAACTTTGAAATGGCATGGAGGGGCGGACAGCCGAACATCTGGTTTGAACTTCGATTTGATCATGTACGGTCTGACACCTCACCCAGTTGATTACAATATTGTAACAAATTATGTGATGCCGATCGCACATATGACAGAAAAATTTTTATATATTCAAGGTTATGCTCAATGTTTGAGCCTAGTCACCAAGTAACGAAGAGGACGCCTGGGTCTTGAAAACGCAGGTTTAGGCGATCGAGAACACAGTCTAATATGACGTACATTACAAACAAGCATGATTTAGATCACAAGTGCAGAGCGATGAACTTGCTAGCATCTTTTCATAATCAGGTGCATCACAATGGAAAAAGTCCTAGCATTGATTGAAAAGAAGAAGCAAGAATATGCTAAATCTGGGCTATTTGAGTTTATGCGAGATAAAAGCATAGACCCAAGACAACGCCTAGCTTTCGCCCCCTGCATTGCTCCTTTCACAATGGGTTTTGGCGAACTCAACAAATATGTCTTCCGAGAAGAACCAACCAACGATCCTCTTCAGGCAATGGTTAACAATCATACCTATGAAGACGATCATCACTGGTTGTGGTTTCTGGAAGATTTGGACAGACTGGGTATTAACAAATCGATGAAGTTCAGTGAGTCTTTGAAGTTTGTCTGGAATGAAGAAACAAAGGCGTCGCGGTGGGCAATCCATCAAATTTTTCGATACGCTTTTGGAGCTAGTCCTACCACTAAGTTAGTCATCCTGGAAGTGGTAGAAGCAACGGGTGATGTGTTCCTCTCAATGTCGGCACTAATTGCCGAAGAATTACGAACAATTACCGACAAGGAGTTCGTTTATTTTGGCTCCTCTCATTCGGCCGTGGAAACAGGTCATACTACAGGGACGCCGGAAGTGGAGCAATTGATTAAAAACATACAATTGACAGAGGAAAACTGTCAAGAGGCTTTTAAGATAGTTGAGGAATTGTTTGAAGTTTTCACGCAATTCACGGATGAGCTTCTGGTTCATGCAAAAACCCATAGCTTTGAGCAACCTTTTGCCAAACCCCGGGATATTTTGCAACCTTTAAAAGCTGCGTAGCTTGCCAGATCTAAAATTTTGCATTTTGAGAACCAGACAAATCTTTGAACAAAATCGAATTCATTACTTAGAAGGAGATCCATCATGTCAGAATTTAACAGCAATTCAACTGTAGTCAATGAGCTAGAGCCGACAATGATTCACACTTGGACAGAGAATCTGGATATTGCTCACACTTGGACAGAGAATCTGGATATTGCTCACACTTGGACTGAGAATTTGGATATTGCTCATACTTGGACTGAGAATTTGGATATTGCTCATACTTGGACTGAGAATTTGGATATTTCCCACACTTCTCACATACCGGAAGAGGAAAAACTAGCAGTCGGATAAAACCTGTTGCAAACAAATTTCAGCCTCGCTGATTCCGACGAGGCTGAACAGTTATACATTTGTCTTGTCAATGCCCAAAATTAGCATCTACTATCTCTTTTTGATATGAGCCATTACGACGTTGTAATTGTGGGCGGCGGCCCCGCTGGGAGCACTGCTGGCACTCTGATCAAGAAATACAATCCCAATCTGAGCGTGCTAATCCTAGAAAAAGAAAAATTTCCTCGCGATCACGTTGGGGAAAGTCAATTGCCTCAAATTAGTGATGTGCTTCAAGAAATGGGATGTTGGGACAAAGTAGAAGCAGCCGACTTCCCAATTAAAATTGGTGGAATCTATCGCTGGGGAACGGATCTACAGCCTTGGGATTTTAATTTTATTAAGCCGGAATTGTTTAAAGATGAACAGCGGCCTGCTAAATTTGAGGGACAGAGACGGCAAACTGCTTTCCAAGTCGATCGAGCAAAATATGATGAGATTTTGCTGCGCCACGCCGAAGAAATGGGATGCTTGGTCAGAGAAGAGACTCCGGTTGTTAAGGTAGATGTGGTGGGCGATCGGATTACGGCACTGCACGTGCGATCGCAAGAACAAATAACCGCCCGCTACTACATCGATGCCTCCGGCCACATTGGCGTGCTGCGGCGAGCATTAGGAGTCGAGACACACAGCCCGACGCGGCTGCAAAATATCGCTATCTGGGACTACTGGACAAACGCTGAATGGGCAGAGACAATTGGCGTTGGCGGCACCCGGATACAGGTACTGAGTTTGAGTCACGGGTGGCTGTGGTTCATTCCCTTGAGCCCAACTCGCACCAGTATCGGCTTCGTTTGTCCTGCGGAACATTATAAGTCGCTGAAAAAGCGACCAGAGGATATCTATACCGAAGCCCTCAATAGCGAACCTCGCATCAACAAGTTAATCGCTAATGCTACCAGTAGAGGAAAGATTGAAACTACAAAAGATTGGTCATTTTTGGTCGATAAAACAGTAGGAGAAAATTGGTTTTTGGTTGGTGAAACTGCTGGTTTTGCTGACCCGATTTTATCGGCGGGCATGACTTTAGCTCATACTGGTGCTCGTGAATTGGCTTACACGATTTTGGCATTAGAGCAAGAGCAGCAGAAACACGACGGCAACTGGCTTAAATCTCAATACGACCACAATCAGCGGAGCCGAGTTGAACAGCACATTCGCTTCGCGGATTACTGGTACGCTGCTAACGGTCAATTCACTGATTTACATGAACATTCAAGGGAAATCGCGCGGGATGCTGGGTTGAACTTAAGCCCGGAAACAGCTTTTCGATGGTTAGCTCAAGGGGGATTTACCAATGATATTTTGGGTCAAGCTGTGATTGCTGGATTTGATTTGGGTTCTATGAAACAGGTGATGCAGCGCTTTTCAAAGGAGGAGGTTCCTTGGCTACTTTCGGCATACAATGTGTTTCAGTTAGACCTAGTGGAGGCTGATGTTGAGTTTGTAGCTGTTTATAATGCTGGTGAAATTAACAGGATCAAGTGTTATGTTAAAAACGGTCAGCGGTTGCCTGTTACAGGTTTCTATGGTTTGCTGATTGACATTTTGAGCCGCACTGAGTACATTGAACAAATTTATCGGCAGTTGGTGCTGGTGTTTAGGGAGCGTTTCTCTGTGCAACACGCTCAGGTAGCTCTTCATCAAGCCCTTGGTTGTTTGGAGGTGATGGTGAGTTCTGGTATTGTCAAGGCGATATTAAACCCGGAGTTGTCTAAGTTGAATATTTCCATACCTATGGAAGGTGAGTTAATTCACACTCACAGGGATGTGAATTAAGGCGCTACCAGAAAGCTTGACCCCAAACCATCTCAAATCTTAAAAAACAAAAAGTCTGAAGCTGGAAAATTCCAACTTCAGACTTTTACTAACTCCCCGGGTAGGATTTGAACCTACGACCAATCGGTTACACTTATCCCAACGTTTCCGAAGGGCGCGGACTATTTCATCATCCCTAAAACGCAGACTTATCATCTGTCGCGGGATGTCGGGCGCTGTGAGATTTATTGGTTAGGCTCCTCATCTCTAGTCTCTGCACCTTTCCGGCTACTTGCGATCGAAACCGCTGCCTTTCGCCAGACTTGGCTCAAGATTGCCGCCACCCGAAGTGCTGCGGTTTCCTTGAATTCACCCGATTTTTCAGTACCCGTTACCGGATAAAGCTGCTATGTCACTAGGGCTTTTGGTTGATGCCAAAGGCTTGCATTCATTACAGCCGATCGCTCTGCCACTGAGCTACCGAGGATTGCGTGGTTTTTGTCACCCACATTTATTAATAGTAGCTGAACTTACTGGATTTGGCAAGGCCTTTTGCAAAGTTTTTTTTTCTCATGCAGCAAGCGGGTTTGGGCCGTTAATACAGCCCCATTCTCATTCTGGCGAGGCGCTGCTGCGATTCAGGATCGAGGGAACTGGCTAGAAAGCGACTGGAGTTGTGTTTGCGGGATTTGTGCTGGCGCTCGCTGCGGCGGGCGGTGGATTCTACGTCAGCCGCTAGTTGTTGGGCGGACATCCATTCGGCACCGTAGCCGACTACGGTTAATTGCTGGGCTCTGTCGGAGGTGGCGACAATCATTCGGCTTTTGCCTTTGACCGATCGCAACTCGTAGCGCAAATTAGCACAAGACTTTTCAATATAAGTATCTGCTGTCTGACCGAAGTCAGTGTAGTGCACAGATAAATTTTTAGTAATAATTTCTTTAACGCTGGGAGTGTTTCGATACTGAGCGTCAAACACGAGTCTCGCTTCAAAATCTTGTACGGCGCTGTAGTTAACTAAAGCCTCAATCAACTCGCGGCGGGCTGTTTCGAGTTCGTCGCGATCGCGCTTCTCTCGGAGTCGAGGCCACAGTCCAATCATGTTATAGCCGTCTACAAGTAACACTGCTTGCGATATATAGGGTGACATGGTTCAAGGCTGAAGAGCTCCAGCAGATAGAGGACATTATTTGCATTGTTCATCAAAGCTTTTGTTGCATTTTATTACACAATGATGTTCGATCGCTAGCTACAATGTTCCCTGCAAAAACTAAACCCCCCAAATCCCTAGGGTTTTGGAGGGTAAGATTTAAGATTGAAGATTTCGGCGATTGTCGCGCGATCGATCTATTTTCCGGCTTATTCGACAGATTCCACAGATACGGGCGATGGCTTACGCCCCGCTTCGCTACGGGCAACAGTCGGCAGAGATATCTTCTCAACCGCAGGAGTACAGCCGAGCCACTGCACCGACAAATCCGCAAACTGCTCAGGAAGCCCGCTCACGCAAAAACGAGTCGGCAGCGCAGTACCAGAATTCCGCAGCCCCAAAACCTCCAACTCTCTAGCAGCAGCAGCCACAACCCGCACCGCCGGATCGATTAAATTCACCCCAACAGGCAAAAGCGATCGCACCACAGGAGCCAACAGCGGATAATGAGTGCAGCCGTAAATCAGCGTATCGATGCGCTGCTGAATCAAAGGAGCCAAATATTCCCGAGCCACCTCATAAGTATAAGGATCGTGAATCCGGTTTTGCTCCACCAGCGGCACAAAAGCCGGACAGCTAACCTGCCATACCCGACAATCCGCGTCCATTTCCAAAATCGCATTTCGATAAGCATTGCTAGCAGCCGTAGCCGGAGTTGAGATCACCCCGATCCGCTTGCCTTGCTGCACCGCAGCCTGCGCCCCCGGCAGAATCACTCCCAGCACCGGAATATCAAACTCAGCCTGCACCATTTCCATCGCCAAAGCAGAACTGGTGTTGCAGGCCATAATCACCATTTTCACATCCTGTTCCACCAGCCAGGTCATAATTTCCCGGACAAAGTGCACAATTTCCGACGCTGCGCGAGTCCCGTAAGGAAGCCTCGCCGTATCTCCAAAATAAAGTATAGATTCGTTGGGCAATTGTTCGTATAACTGCGTCAAAACAGTCAAACCGCCCACACCGCTGTCAAAAATACCGATTCTTTGTTGTCCAGAGTCTGTTGTCATTTGTTAATTGTCAATAGTCGGTTGTCAATAGTCAGCAGTCATTAGTCATCAGTCATCAGTCATCTCGCGAACGTTATTAGTGCGAGCGTCCCCGCTCGCTTTCCGTCCAACGTCATTAGTGCGAGCGTCCCCGCTCGCTTTCCGTTATTAGTGCGAACGTCCAACGTCCAACGTCCAACGTGATTAGTGCCAGCGTCCCCGCTTGCGAACGTCATTAGTCATTGCTGACTATTTAAATCAAGCGTTGCATTTGTCAATCAGCAATTATGCTCAAAATTTACTCAAAATTTGGGTAGAAAACTGAAATTTGGGCGTGAGTGCGATCGTGCGGAGCACCCTATTGATGGCCGCCGACCCCCAATCGCGAATTTTCTACTCCTCAAACAGCAGTTTGTTCAGTATTATTGCTCATTGACAAATGGAAGTAAGTCTTAACTTGTCACGAATGCTCATTAATTAGATGAAATCCGGTTAGATCGGGATGATACCGAGCGTGGGAGCGTTCCCTCCGGCAATATATTATCTTTGTTGAAGATAAACTAAAATGCCGCGAGCGATCGAAGCCGCCATTTGACTGCGGTAAGCTGGGTCAGAAAGTTTAGCAGCATCCTCAGCACCCGTGACAAAACCGACTTCCAGCAAAACAGAAGGCATAGAACTCTTCCTCAAAACATAAAATCTCGCCTGTCGCACCCGGCGGTCAATCGCCCCCGTCCCGTCCAAAATACTGGCGTGAATCACCCGGGCTAAATCTTTCCCGCTATCAAAATAATAAGTCTCAATCCCGCTAATATCCGGCCGGCTCATATTAATCGCATTAGCGTGAATGCTGACAAACAAAGTAGCATTCACCCGTTCAGCCAAAGAAACTCTCGGTTCCAGGTCGATTTCGCTGTCGTCAGTCCGAGTCATCACCGCCTGCACGCCCTGCTGTTCCAGCAGCCTCGCCACCTGATACGAGATATCTAAAACAATCTCCTTCTCCTGAATGCCCGCAATCCCGACTGCACCAGGATCGCGGCCGCCGTGCCCCGCATCGATCACCACTACGACGCGGCGGTTAGAAGCTTGGGGCAAATCCCCCGATCCGATCGTCCTTCTCGGTAACGGCTGCGGATTGGGATCGCGAGTCAAAGGCGGCGGGACGCTAGCATTGGACGATCGCAACTGCAAAGACAGCAACTGCTGGCCCGGTCTCGTCACCCTGCCTACCTCTACCCCCGATCGCGGCTGCACCCAAATCACCACAGTCTCCGCGTCTTCCTGACTCGCAGTAAACGATACAGGACTGTTGGCACCGAGCTGAGGAATTTGCCCCGTCAGGGAACTAGAAGCGATCCTGAGCCAGTAAGATCTCGACGACTGGTCCCACCCGCTGGTATAGGAGACTTGGCGGTCAGTTCTCACCACCAGTTGCGTGTCATTATCGGCTAAATCAATCGACAGAACTCTGGCTAAACTTCCTCGCTCTGGTCTCCCAACAGCTACAGGTTCTGAGCGCGTCAGCCTTGACGGACTCGTGCCCCCTGGCAACAGCACGACGGAGCCAGAATTGCTCACAGACGCCCGCCACTGAGTATTAGAAGCCTTCATCCGCAAAGTCACGCGGGTAACGGGCGGGTCTGTTGGCAGTTGCCGGACTTCAACCTTGTCAACTCCGTGCTGGCCGTTAGTTTGAGGCTGTTGGCCGCCCGCGCCCGGAGCTAAAGTAGCTCCTTCAATATCCAGGGTAGCGATGTCTCCGGCGCGACTTTGTTCAAAATTAATTTGGGGCCGGCCGCCGGCAGTGCGGACTAAAAAACCGTCTGCTGTCAGTTGAACGTTCTGAACTACGGTTTCCTCGGCAGACTGGGGCCCGCCTGCTGAAGGTTCAACCGATAACCTTTCTCCCCCGGGCTCTGAAATCGGATTTTGACTTTGGCCGCGCGTCGGTGCGGGTAAATCCACTGTCCACTCGCTGGGAGAAATCCCCCGGAATTTTACTTGCTGGGGGTCTAGAGTAAACCCGTCTTTGAGTTCGACTACAATTCTGGTTGTGTCGTTGTCAAACTGTCCTACCCGCACCGATTCGATCGCCCCTGAGAGCTGTTTGTTGACTGAGGGACGGCCCAGACTCGTTCCAGGCAAATCGATTACCAAGCGCGTCGGGTTGAAAATCAGTTGAGCCTTGGGTTGCACTCCGCCGTCTGTTTTAATGTAGAGCCGGTTCTCTGAAGCATCAAACCGCCAAGATTGCAGTCGGGCTGCTTCGGCGGCTCCGGCGAGCAAAAATACACTTAAGAAACTCGGTAGTAGCCAGTGGAATTTCACGACAGTTTTTTCCTCGTTTGCGTTACTGCTAAAAGCTGGAAGGGTGCTGTTTGCCCGATCGGCTTTCAGCAGTTAGCCGCCAGCCGACCGGGGAGCGCCCGGGCCGTCAGTTGTTGGCCAAATTGACTTTTTTAGGCGTTAACAGGCGGCCCAATGCCAAATTCTGGCATTTTTTTACTTTCCCGCAGACTTGGGGGCGATCGGTTATAAGCTGACTGAGAAATTGTTGGCACAAGGGAAGGTATGTATAGCAGAAGGAATAATTGACAAGACCCAAAGAATAATTAAGAAAACCCAGGCTTTCAGTAATTGAAAACGTCCTCACCGTCTGGCGCTGTTGCTATATTTTTATCAACAATCAACCAGGTTTTTCCTGAATTTATCACAAGTTAGAATGGAGATTTTTACGGTTTTTATTAGGAGCGATTTCCTCGGTCTTTAATATTGGCACAGCTCGTTAAAGCCTGGGTAATAATCCCTTTGACAGTTGCGTTTTGTTCTAACTTTTAATCAACCACTCTGACCAATTAACAACCTACCTCGGGAACAATCCGGATTTCCCAGATTGAGGTTTCTTTTGAAGTCTTGAAGATGTTAGTTCCATGCAAACGGGCATATCCTTTTGCAAAATCCTTTTTCCTGACCGTTTGACAGTTAAATACAACTACATGGCGGCACCGATATCTGGTTTTTCTTGATTTTTTATAATTAAGGGATTTTGGGTGCTGCTGGAAATTTAGTTTGACGATCGCCCGCGCCATACCCGGTGACATTATGATAGCTAGTCCATGCTTTTTGCTGTTACCGGAGAGTGTTTTCTGTCACTAGGGCGGGCAATGCTTTGTCACCGACACTCTTCGATCGCGGACGATCGACCGTCAGAGCATTGATTGGTTGACGGGGGAAAAAGTTTTGACGGTAGATATAGTTATCGCAGTTGTGATTTTTGGACTGGAAAAACTGTCGATCGGCTTCTGGATAAAACCTGTGATTTGGTTTGATGACCTGCCTTTCGACTAACTGCATAACTTGTATATAATACTACCAGTTAGAGAAGATACACGATCGCGACGATTGTGTCAATGCCTGAGTTTCCCAAAAGGCGATCGTCAATAAAACAGTCTTGGACGCATCAGTACCTTCAAACCTTAGTTTTTTACCGGATCTACGGACTACAGCGCGGGTATTTTCGTAAAAAAACTTGGCTTCTGCGTCCTAGACTCTAAAAGTAGATCGTTTAACTCGCAGAAAGACCGAGACTTGCTTTCCCCTAAGAGTCGCCGCTTGCCTAAAAAGTTCTTGAGGTTAGTTCCAGAGTTGTGTAAAGTCATTCCACCGGGCGCGATCGACTTCCGATCTCATCTCCGGTGGACGATCGTAATTTTGGTTAATTAGCAACGCACCGCCCCCGTCTAATTAACAGTGTTGCAAAGATCGATCGCAGCGGGCGGCAAAGTTCCGGCCCATCCAGTCCAAAATTGCTTGATTTACTTGTTCCGGGCATTCATCCTGGGGACAGTGGCCGGCATTATCTAATTCAACTAGCTCTACACAACTCGGATTGCATTCGACAAATTGGTGGGGTTTGGCAAAGCGAGGCGGAATCATCCGGTCTTGTTTGCCCCAAATTAACAGCATCGGGATTGTTAAATTTCGCAACACAGTCTTGACACCAGGGCCGCATTGTGCGTTACCGACAGCTTTAAATAAAGCACAGAAGGCGCGGGCGGCTCCCCGATCGCCCGCAGGCCCTGCTAGAATTTCAACTAATTCGTCGCTAACAGCTCCGGGGTTGGCGTAGGCAAAGGCAACCCAGCGACGGACAATGGCAGGCTTGCGGGCTAAAGAAAACAAAGGCCTGAGTACGATCGGAGAAACAAATAAATTTTCTAGAGATTCGATCGCCGGTAACAGCCATCCGGGCACCGCCTCGGCTCGCACAGAAGGGTCTGGGAGGCTGATCGCCACCGTGCCGGCCACCATGTCCGGGTGAGCGGCCGCCGCGGCCAGACAAATCAGTGAGCCGATCGAATTTCCTGCCAATATGACCGGCTCTCTGATAAAAGTCAGCCAAAAATCATAAACTTGATCGACCCACAAAGACACGTCGTAGTCGATGGGAGCTTTTTGGGAAGCGCCAAAACCCAACAAATCCAAGGCGTAAACCGTGTGATTTTCGGCTAGTGGAGCGAGATTTTGCCGCCAGTGGCCGATCGAAGCTCCAAACCCGTGCAGTAAAATAATCGGTGTTCTCGATGTGGTGGAGGCGATTGGTTCGGCTGCAGAGTCTTGAAATTCGATCGCCCCTGGATTTCGCCCCAAAGCCGGCCGCAAATAAGTGTATCGAGTTTGCCAACCCCGCCACACCCAGTCTCGTTGAGTGCCCACCCGTTGGTGCCAGTGTAGAGAATTTGTCAATTTTGCCTCAGCTCGCAACATAAATTTACACTTGGTTATACATATTGTACAAGGCAAATCAGGCGAATTGGGGACTGGCAGCAACGGGGGCGGCGGGGTCAGAAAAGCCGTTTTACCTCATCATTAAGGATTTACCGGGCATTTTTGACCGTTTGGCGCTCAGTCTGGCATCGGGGCGGGCGATCTAGTATGAAGTTAAAATAAAACTACGCAGAAATTCAGCGAGAGTGAGTAGAATAGCAAGTATTGTAAGAATTCATTTACGATTCGGTTCAAATATGCCCTAACGACGAAGCTGAGGGCATACAGGGCGCGGTAGTACGTCCGGTAAGGGTAACAGCTTGCCAAATAGCTCGATCGGAAAAAGTTAAATATTGACCGGTCAAGCCTGTAACTATCAAGAAACTTCGTTATTAAACTACTGCTTGTAAAAACATTCATGCCTGTGATTGAAAGAAGACAAAATCGCAACCTACCCCAGATTAACGAAAACATTCGATACCCCACAATCCGGGTGATCGATATCGACGGCGGGCAACTAGGGATATTGACACCCGCAGAAGCGCTCCGTCTGGCAGAAGAAAAAGAACTCGACCTGGTACTTGTCAGCGACAAAGCTGACCCGCCCGTATGCCGGGTAATGGACTACGGGAAGTACAAGTTCGAGCAGGAAAAGAAAGCGCGAGAAGCCAAGCGGAAGCAGCACACTGCCGATGTCAAGGAAGTGAAGATGCGCTACAAAATTGAAGAACACGACTACCAAGTGCGCCTCAAGCTAGCAGACCGCTTTATTAAATCTGGGGACAAAGTAAAAGCCACGATCATGTTCAGAGGTCGGGAAATCCAACACAGCAACCTAGCAGAGGACTTGCTCAAGCGCATGGCCACAGATTTGCAGGAAATCGCCGAAGTGCAGCAAGCCCCGAAAAAGGAAGGACGCAGTATGATGATGCTGCTGTCCCCCAAAAAACAGTCATAGGGCGCTCGGGTCATCAGTAGACCTATCCAATTGTTGAGCAGGTACCGAGCCTGCTCTTTACAAGCTTTGATATGGTGTCCGGTCGATTGACAACAATAAGATTGGTTCGTAGTGCGGACTTTAGTTCGCAACCCAAGAGCGGACACTGACTGACGCACTACGAACCGTTTTTGTGAGGCAAATCGATCGGACAGGATATGAGAGGAAAAGTCCAGTCATCAGTCAATAGTAATAGACTCGTGACGGTGGACTAATCGCCCCGCCCCAAAACGGATAGAAGTTTGCCACAGGAGTCGCGGACGCGCCAAAACAAAAATTTGAGACTCCTGTACTCGGTCTCAAATTCACGGAGTCCCAAGTAAATCTAAAATCTAAAACTTGTACAGCGAAGCCGAAGTATCTAAGATCTAAAATCGAAATATTAATGCACCAGAAATGGAAAATTTTCAAATCAGCGCGATCGCCAGAGCAAGACAGGGAGTGCTGCGATC
>JBBSNU010000009.1:0-21958 GCA_038260455.1 Chroococcales cyanobacterium
AAGACTATCACATCAATATTTTTTACAGCAACCAAGATGAAGGCTACATTGCCGATATTCCTGATTTAAAATACTGTTCCGCTTTTGGCGAAACCCCAGAATCAGCTTTGCAGGAAGTACAGATTGCTAAAACAGCATGGCTGGAAGCTGCAAAAGCTGCGGGAAAACCCATTCCCGAACCAAAATATAGACCTGCAATATATCAACTTACGACTTGAAAGACGATCGCACAAATCCCCCTTACTGCATCCGATCGATCGTCCGATACTGCACCGCCTCCCCCACATGATTGGTTTTCAGGCTTTCATCCCCCGACAAATCAGCAATAGTTCTCGCAACCTTCAAAATTCGATCGCTCGCCCGCGCCGAAAGCCCCAACTTCCGAATCGCCATCTCCAACAAATTCCGCGAAGCATCATCCAACTGACACCATTGGTTAATGTGGCTGCTTAGCATCTGCGCGTTACACCGCAAGCCAGCTTCCGACTCAAAACGGCGAGTCGCCACCTCTCGCGCCCTCTGCACCCTCACCCGCACCGGTTCCGACTCCTCACCCGTCGGCTGTCGCGTAATTTCCTCCGGTTTCAAACGATTAACCGCCACCTGCAAATCAATCCGATCCATCAAAGGCCCCGAAAGTTTTGCCCAATATTGCTCCCTCTTTTGCGGCGAACAAGTACACTGTTGGATCGAATCGCCGTAGTAACCGCAAGCACACGGATTTGTACTCGCAACCAAGGTAAATTGTGCCGGAAACATCACCGATTGTCTGGTGCGAGAAATCGTCACATAACCATCTTCCAACGGTTGCCGCAAAAACTCCAAAACATCTCGTTTAAACTCTGTTAATTCATCCAAAAAAAGTATGCCGCGATGTGCTAAAGATATTTCACCCGGACGCGGAAAACTGCCGCCGCCAACTAAAGAAGGCCCCGATGCTGAATGGTGAGGACTGCGAAAAGGTCGATCGCTCACCAAGCTTCCCTTATCCTTCAACAACCCAGCCACCGAATGAATTTGAGTCACATCCAAAGCTTCATCAAAAGTCAGCGGCGGCAAAATACCAGGCAAACGTCTCGCCAGCATAGTCTTACCGCTCCCTGGCGGCCCCACAAAAATTAAATTGTGCCCACCGGCAGCCGCAATTTCCAAAGCCCGTCTTGCGTGAATTTGCCCCTTTACATCCTTTAAATCTAAACCGGGAATCCGCCTTTTTGCTAACTCTTCTCTACCGTTTACTTCTACCGGCGAATAAACTTGAGGATTGTTTAAAAAATCAGTAACTGCAAATATATTATCAAAACCGTAAACAGATATTCCGTTGACTAAAGCGGCTTCTGCTGCATTTGCCATCGGCACAATCAATCCCGAAATACCCATTCTTTGAGCAGCAGCGGCGATCGGCAAAACCCCAGCCACAGGCCGCAAACTCCCATCTAAAGAGAGTTCCCCCAAAAACAAATGATCTCCCAAAAGCTCACCGCTGACCTGTTCCGATGCTGCTAAAATACCAATGGCGATCGGCAAATCAAAGCTCGGGCCTTCCTTTCGCAAATCCGCCGGAGTTAAATTAATCACAATACTCCGCATCGGAAAAGCATAACCCGAATTTTTTAGCGTAGCCTTAACTCTTTCTTTAGCTTCTTGCACCGCAGAATCGGGCAACCCCACCACCACAATTTTCGGTAGCCCCCCCGACACATCAGCCTCCACACCCACCTTTACCGCGTCAATTCCTACGATCGATGCACTCCAAACCCTAGCAAGCATTTTTCTCGATCCTTAATTTGCCTGTCTTTGATTCATCATATATTATGATTAACAATGACTAATGAATATCGGAAGAAGCAAGAAAAACTTTTCCTTGCCTCTTCCTTTTCTCTTTTTGCTGGTCTCCTGCTGAGTCTTCCCCCTTCCCTCCTCTCCTTGTCCCTTCCGTCTTCCCCCTTCCGTCTTGCACCTTCGCCCTTGTCACTTCCCACTTCTTCCTTCTTCCTTCTTCCTTCTTCCTTCTTCCTTCTTTAACACCCATGACAACTCAAGAAACGCTTTTCAGCAAAATCATCCGCAAAGAGATTCCAGCAGACATCGTTTATGAGGACGACTTGGCCCTCGCCTTCAGAGATATCAATCCGCAAGCGCCCGTCCACATCCTCGTCATTCCCAAAAAACCTATTCCCAAATTAGCCGATGCCGAATCGGGAGACCAGGATTTGATGGGACACCTGCTGCTGACTGTCAAGCGGGTAGCAGAACAACAAGGCCTGTCCAACGGCTATCGCGTCGTGATCAATACCGGTAATGACGGCGGCCAAACTGTAGACCACCTGCACCTTCACATTCTCGGCGGACGGCAGATGAACTGGCCCCCTGGCTAAAGGTTAATTTTGCAGGCATAATTTACGAACTCATCTTCAGAAACCCGGTTGATTGCGATTAGCGCCTCAGAAACCGGGTTTTTTGGTCAACAAATTTTTGCTGCATATCTTTGATGCGAGTCGGTCAACCGCAGATGTCAGGCAGATCGACACAGATGCAGCGCAGATAATTTTAAGATGGTTTTGGCATGGATGCAAGCAGTCTATTGAGAATGTAGTGCGATCGCAACTTCCCCCTCGACTTTGCCGCCAGTGAAGTCACCCCGGTAGCAATGGTTGCTCCTTCAATCAACGGCTAAATTTAGCTTTTTGTTTGAGCAAATATAACTTAAGAGACTTATTTCTGATCTTATTTCCGCTGCAACGATCGCAATCAAATTGGTTCGTAGTGCGGACTTTAGTCCGCATCCATGACGCTTGACTAAAATCCTCATATAGTGTCCCGTCGATTAAAAACGATAAGATAGGTTCGTAGTGCGGACTTTAGTCCGCTCTTTGGTCGATTGACAACAATAAAATTGGTTCGTAGTACGGACTTTAGTCCGCTCTTAGATTGCGGACTAAAGTCCGCACTACGAACTGTTTTGGTTCGTAGTGCGGACTTTAGGCCGCTCTTAGATTGCGGACTAAACTCCGCACTACGAACTGTTTTTGTTACGCTCGTAGACAGGACATGATATCACTACAAACAGTTAATTGAACGAACATGATATATTAATTAATAATTATATTTGGCAATCATCAAAGTGGCAATATTTAACCGGCTTAAATTTGAAAAACTCGCGCTTGGGAAATCTCAAGTATTAGCTTGGGCGATCGCACTTTTCAGCGGCATTTCGATGGCATTGACAACAGCGCCATTCAATGCTTGGCCGTTGGCCTGGATTGCATTAGTTCCCCTGTGGGTTATGGTTGTCAGTTATCAACAGCCAATAATCACAGAAAAAAAACAAAAATTTCTTCCTTCTTTCTTATTCCTTCTTCCTTCTTCCTTCTTCCTTCTTCCTTCTCTTTGGGGAATTGGCTATCACGGATTAGCTTTATCTTGGATTATGGGAATTCATCCGATGACTTGGTTGGGAGTTCCTTGGTGGCCGAGTTTGGCGATCGCACTTTTTTGCTGGACATTCATCACCCTTTGGGGAGCCGCATTAGTCACCGTTTGGGCGTGGCTATTTGTAATTCTCAACTCCCTCACTTTACCAGGGGAAAATCTAACTCTTAACTCCCCCCCTTTACAAGGGGGGGCTGGGGGGGGTAAAGCTAAATTTTCAGCATTAACCCGCGTTTTAATTGGCACAGCTTTGTGGTGCGCCTTAGAAAGTATTTGGAGTACAGGTTCGCTGTGGTGGACATCACTATCATACACCCAAAGCCCGCACAATTTACCAATATTGCACCTCGGTCAACTCTCCGGCCCCGCCGCAGTAACAGCCGCCATTGTAGCAGTAAATGGCTTAATTGCCGAAGCTTTTATTGAAGGAAGAAGGAAGAAGGAAGAAGGAAGAAAGAAGAAGGAAGAAGGAAGAAGGAAGAAGGAAGAAGGGAGTGGAGAAAAGGAAGAAGCAAAAAACAAAAATTGGGTTGCTTATATTTTGCCTGCGGGTTTGTTTTTAGTTTTGCATATTGTCGGCTGGAGTTTGTACAATCGCCCCTTAATTCAAGAAGCCGGAACATCATTAAAAATTGGGATTATTCAAGGAAACATTCCTAACGAAATTAAGTTTGACTCAGGGGGCTGGCGGCGCGCTTTGGAAGGTTACACCGCTGGATACAAAGAGTTAGCAGACAGAAAAGTCGATGCTGTGTTAATTCCAGAGACCGCTTTGCCTTTTATCTGGACAAACGAGTATCAGCGTTCCACTCTTTCCTTTTATAAAGCTATTCTCGAACGCGGTGTAGTGGCTTGGGTAGGAGGATTTGGACAAGAAGAGAACAGCCTCACTAACAGCTTATTGGCGATCGACAAAACGGGAGAAATTGTCGGCCGCTACGATAAACTAAAGCTAGTACCTTTAGGCGAATACATCCCTTTTTACGAAATCTTAGGCGGGATCATAAATCGGCTGTCACCCTTAGATGCTCGTTTAGTACCAGGAAACTCAAAACAATTGTTTGATACGCCATTTGGCCGCGCCATTGTCGGAATTTGTTACGATTCCGCCTTTGCTGAAAATTTCAGATATCAGGCGGCACAGGGAGGCGAATTTATGATTACAGCTTCCAACAATGCCCATTACAAACCGCCGATGCTGGCCCAACATCACGCCCTCGATGTGATGCGCGCAATTGAAACAGATAGATGGGCAGCTATTGCAACTAATACAGGTTATTCTGCTTTTGTCAATCCTCACGGCGAGACGGTTTGGAAGTCTGGACTTAATACCTACGAAGTCCGAGATGCTACTATTTATCGGCGGAAAACTCGGACTTTGTACGTGCGCTGGGGAGATTGGCTGACGCCTTTATTGTTGGTTTTAGCTGGGTTGATGCGGTTGATTGTTAGACATTAATGTCATACAATTTATAACAAATTTTGCGACAATAGACAAGATTGCACTCCCAAGCTCTCCTATCTTAAAAACATCTGCGTTTATCTGTGTTTATCTGCCTAAAATCTGCGGTTGCTCTATCCCGTGATTTATGCAAGAGGTGTAATCAAATTATTGGCTTTGTTGACTCAATATTGTAGGCACAGGTGCGTCGCTCGATCAATTATCGATTTTCTTCAGTAATTTTTAATGGCGACGCACCCTACAGTTACTAATGACTAATGACTAATAACTAATGACTAATCATTCTACTTATCTTTAACCTGTTCGTGAACGCTAGGAGATAAAGTAATTAAATCGTCGATATTGCGCTGCATGGCAGCACAAATATTGTCCAAAGGCAAATCATTGGTATCATGCCCGAAGGGATTTTCAATTTCAATCCCGATTTCTTCGATGCCGAACAAAGTAAAACTAATTAAAGCCACAACTGGGCCGGTTCCCCAAGTCAAGTCGTTCACCATTTGAAAGGGCAGTGCCAAACAGTAAAGCAACAATAGCTGCTTCAGGTGAATCGTGTAAGCCAAAGGGATAGGCGTTTTCAAAATCCGCTCGCAGCCGCCTAATACATCAATCATAGAGTTGATCAACTCCTTCATACCAGTTAACTGATAGACATCTAGGCAATTGCGCTCGTACTGCTCGTGCAAATAATCCTCAATCCAAAAGGCAATTTCTAGCGGCGGATTGTTCATCGATTTGAGCTTTTGGTACTGCGATGGGGACATCAACGGCTCCAATCTTGAATTTACTAATTCTTGGCGCAAGTGCAATTTCAGCGCCACTGCAAAGGCAGGTAACAGGCGCAGGACTGACTTTTTGATTACGATATCCTGCGGGTCTTTTTCCTCAATTGCTACCCAGATTTGGCGCGCTAAATTGCGGACGTTGTTGACTAAGGTTCCCCACATTTTTCGACCTTCCCAAAATCGCTCGTAGGCTGTATTTGTCCGAAAAACTAACAGTAAACCCAGCACAATACTCGGTACAATACTAGATAAAATGGGCAAGGAAACCGGCCATTTCAAAAAGTGCAGCATGGAAATAAAAAGTCCAAAGCTGCCGCACAGTAAAACACGGAACCAAATTGATGGAATGACGGAGCCCCGAACCTGTAATGCAATTTTAAACCAAGACGGTCGATCGACATTCATGCAATTCTCCTCATAAAATTAAATCAGTCGTCTGCGCCCAAAGTCTATTTTCGATTGGCGATTGACAAGGGCAGATGCAATCTGGGGGTTGGAACTTTGGTCTAAAATTGGGGGCTCTTCACGACTTCTATCGGGCGCTGATATCCCTATTTGCGTGCGGTGAGGGCTTCCGAAAAAAGCTTTCCTACAAACAACCTTTGGATTTTACCCACAAAACTCATCTTTACGATCAATCTAAAATCTAAAATCTAAAATCTAAAATTGATTGACTGATTGATGCACTTAATTCGGTAAGATTGGTTATGTATCTTTAGACCTCAGCTTCCGTGCAAGAGCTACCGACATCTTTGCCCCCGAATTCTCCCCGATTGCCCAACCAACGGTGGCAAATTTATTCGCCTCAACCGCAGCAAGCCGAACAGTTTGCCGCCGAAATCGGTTTGTCGTGCTTGCTGGCACAGGTACTGATTAATCGCGGCATCGATTCTGTGGAAGAAGTGCAGGGGTTTATCGAACCGGAATCTTTAGTTTTGCCCGCGCCAATGGATGAGTTTCCCGATTTGGCTGCGAGTGTCAAATTGTTGCGGGAGGCGATTTCGGCAGGGCAGAAAATTGCGATTTGCGGCGATTACGATGCTGACGGGATGACGAGCACGGCTTTGTTGCTGCGAGCTCTCAGGGCTTTGGGCGCGAAGGTGGATTATGCTATTCCCAGCCGGATGCGGGAAGGTTACGGGATTAACGATCGCATTGTAGAAGAATTTCACGCCGAAGGTGTCGCTCTGATTCTGACTGTTGACAACGGGATTGCAGCCTATGGCCCAGTTGCCAGAGCGCGAGAACTCGGTGTTAAAGTTATTATTACAGACCACCATGATTTGCCGCCAAAACTACCGCCGGCTGATGCGATTCTCAACCCAAAATTAATTGCGGAATCTTCGCCTTATCGCGGTTTGGCTGGGGTTGGTGTTGCTTATGTTTTGGCGATTAGTTTGGCTCAGGATCTCAAAAAAGTGGGCGGGTTGGTAAATCCGCTGCTGGAGTTATTTACTTTAGGAACTATTGCGGATTTAGCTCCTTTGACTGGGGTTAATCGCCGCTGGGTAAAACGCGGTTTGCGGCTTTTGCCTCATTCGCAATTGGCGGGTATTCAGGCTTTGATTCACGTGGCGGGAGTGCAGGCGGGAAGTGCGGAAAGTTTACCTCTTCTTAATTCAAAAACTAAAGCTAATAATACGTTAAAGCCTGAAGATATTGGTTTTCGGCTGGGGCCGCGAATTAATGCTGTGGGGCGGCTGGCTGACCCTCAAATTGTGATCGAGTTGCTGACGACGGACGATCGCGAATTGGCTCTCAAAAACGCCATGCAGTGCGAACAAATCAATCAGCGCCGTCAGGAGTTGTGCCAGGAAATTGAGCAGGAAGCGATCGCTTGGTGCGAGAAAAGTGCGATAAATTTACAGCAGGAACGGGTTTTAGTTGTTGTGCAACCCGGTTGGCACCACGGGGTGATCGGGATTGTGGCTTCTCGGTTGCTGGAACGTTACGGCGTACCCGTTTTTATCGGTACTTTTGAGGATGAGGGTGGCGAAACGGCTAATATCATCCGGGGCTCGGCGAGGGGAATTCCTGAGTTTAATATATTTGACGGGCTGAATTTTTGCGCGGATTTATTAACTAAATTTGGCGGACATAAAGCGGCTGGCGGTTTTTCTATGCCGGCCCATAATCTCGAACAATTTCGCCATCAACTGTCAGTTTTTGCCAATCAATGTTTGCAGCCGGAACACCTCAAGCCGCTGGTTTCTGTAGATGTGCGAGCGGATTTGGCTGAGATTAATCTCGATCTTTACCGACAAATTGATGCTTTGGAACCTTGCGGAATTGAAAATAAGGCTCCTGTATTTTGGACGGCTAATGTTTGCATCACTGAACAGAAAATTGTGGGTAAAGGAGGCCACGTTAAACTAACTGCAACTCAAGATGAAAAAGGCTCAGCTAGTGTGAAGGGGATTGCTTGGCGTTGGGGGGAATATTTTCCTTTGCCTCGGCGGGTTGATATTGCTTACCGATTGCGGGAAAATAGTTTTAATGGCAAGACATCGGTTGAGTTAGAATTGTTGGGTGTCCGCTTGCCTGCAAGTGCTGCTAGTTCGAGGCCGCCGATGTTTGGAAAAGTTGAGTTTGATTATTGCGATCGCACTTATTCTTGCAGTCTGTCTCCCACCGGTTCTCAAGAGGAGTTGAGAATTCGCAACTCTCAAGGGCAAGTTTTGGCTGTAGCACCGGGACAAAACATCGGTTTGTTGGGGAACTCCCGCCTCGATGCTAGGGAAGTCGATGTATCTTTACCTTTTTTTGAGAATTTGATTCAAACGGCTAAACACGCTCTCGGTATTTGATCGGAAAGCTCGCGGGGCCCCGTGAAAATCAGGGAAAATTGACGATCGAGCTTTGGGAATTTTGCATAATTTAAAACTCAAAACTCCCAACTCTCGATCGCCACCGAGCGTGCTATAATTACAAGTCGCCGCCTTTAGCAGCCAATAAAAAAATCACGATCGGGCCCGAAAGCACGACTGCTGCAAGTAAAGCTACTTGAACAATAAGTTGGTAGTTTACACCGCCCAGGCCGCTGAAAAGATCGGTTATAAAGTCCATGTGTCCTCCTGACTGTAGTTATTAAGTCTAGCTTGTTGAATTAGAAAATCCGCTTCTGATTTTACCGGGCTATTGTCCCTCTTTTTTAAGGAAGTTTACAAAATTCAACAAAATGTAAAGAACGATCGACCTCCCATTCACAGGGAACCGGGGAATTAATGCCCGTTGTCGGAGTGTTCCCCATCTAAAATCTAAAATCTAAAATCGAACGAACTATGGCTACTTGGCGTTGCATAAAGCAGTGCGGTGCTTGTTGTTACCTAGAACCAACAGAGCGCCCAGACTTAGACGAGTATTTATCTGAAGAGGAATTAGGGCTATACTTGAGCTTAGTCGGAGATGACGGTTGGTGTATCAATTTTGACAAGAAAACGCGAGAATGCGGAATTTATGACGATCGACCGCGCTTTTGTCGGGTAGACTCTGAGGTGTTTGAGGAGATGTACGGGATTGAGCCGGCTGAGTTGAACGATTTTGCGATCGACTGCTGCTTAGAGCACATTGAAGACCTTTATGGCGATCGATCTTTGGAAATGATCCGCTTCAACTCAGAAGTGGGAATTCTCGCCTTACCTGGTAATTAACACTCTCCCTGTTTCTGATTCCAGAGAGTGTCAGAATAAACAAATCAAGGAAATATCGCGCAGTTGAGTTAAGCCATGAGCAATCGAGAAGGTTTTACTGGGGGATTTATTGCCGGAGCCGCAGTTGGTGGCTTGGTGGGCGCAGTTTTCGGCGCTTTGCTGTCGCGGCGCGCTGCGGAAGCTTTGCTAAGTGAACCTTCAGAAGCAGAGGTAAGAAAGATCCGCCAGAGAAAAGCCAGCGAACTCGAAGCCGAAGGGATGGAAGTAGCAAGGCTGAGCTTGGAAGATAAAATTGCCCAGCTAAATCAGACTATCGATGACGTGCGGCTACAACTCGGCGATGCCAACGGGAATGGGCCAGCGCACAGCAGCGAGGGTTCGATCGTCCGAGACTCCTGAATCAATTTAACATGGTAGATTAGTGTGGAAGTTGAATGCGGGCGATCGACTTTCACTATCAGAGTGTTGTTCTGACAGCACCAAGCCATAAATATGCCCGATCGAGCCGGACGATCGCACTTTTAAACAACGTTTTTACCAAATGCGGATGCTCCCAATGCTCCGGCTCCCCTCCACTGCCCCAGCTATGCTAAACTTAAAGCTGAAGCCTCTGTAAACTTTACTCAAACTTCCACCTGAATAGTATATGAGTTATTCCATAGGTCTTTTGGCAACCACGCTGTCAACATTTCTGCAAATTTATGTAGTCCTAATGATTTTTAGGGTGCTGTTAAGCTGGTTCCCCAACATAAATTGGTACGATCCTCCGTTTTCGATTTTGAGTCAGTTAACAGATCCTTACCTCAATTTATTCCGATCGATTATTCCACCCCTAGGAGGGATTGACTTTTCTCCGCTGATTGCATTTTTTGTACTTCAGTTCGGGTCAGAATTCCTGATCGGTTTGTTGACGAGCTTGCAAACAGCGTTTTAGTTGCTTTTTAACCCTAGTATCGACTCCAAGTTTTTCAGCATCTCGCCCCAGACTTGTTGTCTGGTAACTGCCGGGAACTGAATTTGAGATTTTGAGATTTAAGATTTGTAGATTACTCCCCTGGTTTTCACCAGGGGAGTTAATTTATATTTTCTCAGCGGCGAACTTTGCCGGTAAAACCTGTAGCCTTAAATTGTTTGAGCTTCAAAGGTGTTCGCTGATTGGTGGAAACCGAAATTCTGAGCTGAAAATCGCTAACTCCGGGAGGAACTTCTTCGATAGAACCCAAGCGAGTCCGGTTTTGCATTACCGGATTTTCATCTGCATCATAAATACGTCCGAAAATATCAGCATCAAAAACAGGTTTGCCACTACTATTTTCAGCTTTCCCTGTAATCAAAAAGCAGTTAGCTTCCATAGAACTGCCGCTGGTAACTGTTCCTTCTGCCATTTCTGCCGGACATTCGCGATAAGAAAGATCTGAAAGTTTGATCTGTGTCAGAGCCCAAGCCGGTGGAGTGAATACCAAACTAAAAATTGCGATCGCGCAAGTAGCAAAAAAAAGACTGATAGCTCGAAATTTCATAAAATTGCAGCGCAAGTATATTTTAATTCCCAGCTTAGCGCGAATTCACGATCGAATTTTTAACATCTGTAGGGAAACGGCACTGCCGTGTCCGGCTCCGGGAGGACACGGCACTGCCGTTTCCGTACCGCCAAAGAAATCGGATTAGCGCCGGGAGGACACGGCAGTGCCGTTTCCCTACCGCGATCGCCAATAGCATCAATCTAAGCCTAAATGCTGGCGCAAGGCTTGGCGCATCACATCGACTGGGACTGATTCTGTGTCCAGCCAAATTTTCAAGGCGGCTGCTCCTTGTTGAACGAGCATTTCGAGTCCGTCAATAGCTAGCGCCCCGCGAAGCTGTGCATCTTTGAGAAACTGAGTAGGATTCGGGGTGTAAATTAGATCGTAGGCGATCGCACCTGCCGCCAGTCGATCGAGCGCAGCAGCAGAAACCGGCGACTTTTCCCCGTGCGGGTGCATCCCCACAGGAGTCGTGTTCACCAGCAAATCCGCCTGCGAAATTAACATTGACAAATTATCCCAAGTATGCACCTGCAAATTTTGCACCGGCATCGGAGAATTTACCCAACTGTGATGAAATTCCGCTAATTTTTGGGCGTTGCGCCCGACAACGTGAATCTCGGCACATCCCAATTGAGCGCATCCAGCCACAACAGCCCTCGCCGCCCCGCCATTCCCCAAAATTACCGCTACTTTCTGACTCCAATCGGAACCCCCCCTAGCCCCCCCTTGGTAAGGGGGGGGACAGGATTCAACAGCCATATTGCCCCTTTCTAAGGGAGAAATCACGTCTTTAGCCCCCCCTTGGTAAGGGGGGGTTGGGGGGGTTTGCAGCGGCGCGAGAAAGCCTTCAACGTCAGTATTTGTGCCACACCAACCTTTGTCAGTCAGGTATACGGTATTGACTGCGCCGATCGCGCGGGCGATCGGGGAAACTTCCGATAGCAGTGGTAAGATGGCTTGTTTGTGCGGAATCGTGATGCTAAATCCCCGAAGGTCGATCGCCGCAAATCCTGCAAGCGCAGCCTTTAAATCCTCTGGTTTTACCGGAAATGGGAGGTAAACAAAATCGACTCCCAAGTGAGAAATAGCAGCATTGTGCATCGCCGGCGACAGAGAATGTGCGATCGGATAACCAATTACTCCTAACAGTTTAGTAGTGCCTTTAATCATAGTAAGTCATTGCAAAAAAACAATAGTACCTTGTAGGGGCGGGTTTAGCCCTAAAATTGTGAAATAACGAACAATCTACAGGCAAAACCCGCCCCCGCCCAACGCAAAATGCTCCCCATCTCTTATTGTATAAATCTTTGATTGATACAGAAACCGCAGATTTAAGGCGGATTAACGCAGATTAACGCAGATAATTTGAAAGTAATTTACGTCTTAAATCTTTTACTCAAAGCTATTTGACCGCCTTTTCTGTGTCCCGAAACTCTTTAGCATCCGCCAAAATCGGATTGACATCAAACCAGTAATCATCGCCGTAACGGTATTCAAACACCCAGAGACTGCGTAACAAAATTTGGTATTTAGTTTCCCCGTTGACAGTTTTGGTAGCAGATACTTGGCGCAGTAAATTCCACTCATCAGGTTCTATAGCCAAAGTAAGCTGGTGGCGGCGCTGAACAATCACATTTTCCAAAGTTTCCCGCGACAGAGGAGGGTCTTGTTTCTGCAGACAACTATACAAAAGTTGCAGCAAATTGCGGACATGACCGCCGCTAACTCGACACAGGCGATCGAGTGTTTCCCCAGAATCAAAAATTTTGTCAACCAAAGCATAGCGCTGCGATGGTTCCACCGTCGGAAAAGCCCGCGCCAGAACCATCTGTCGCAGCAATTCCACACCCTCTGCACACTCAGAACCGTCATTCAACTGTACCGGCACCATCGGCAAAACCTTCGGATCTACCCCAAAGCGATTGGTCAACTGGCCCAAATCGTTAGAGAAAATCAGCACCAAAGGAATTGTATACACGATGTGGCAATTTAGCCTGGCCAACTGCTCCCCGCGATCGACAAACAGATATTCCGGCTGCAAGCGCCCCGTCGGTTTCGCGCACAGGTGAATGCGATCGAGATTATCGATAATTACCACAAGTCCCTGTTTACCTTGGCGTTTGAGTTCTTGATTTGCCGGTTCCAGTAACTCTTTATTGAGTGCATCTAAAATTACATTAGTACGCGGCTCCAAATATTGCCGCAACTCCGATCGCAAATTCGGAGCATCTTTCGCCTTAGCCGTAATTTTCCCAATTCCCAGCGCCAGAGAAAATTCTCCCTCAGTGCTAGCATTTACTTCGCCAAAACCGGGGATATTAGCTTCAGCCCTCAAATCAATTTGAGTTTGAAAAACATCAGCAACCCCCTTCAGCAAAGCCTTAAAACCCGTCGGTTGCAGCTTGATTTGTATTCTTTCAATGCTTTCGCTCACCTGACGAGCAACGCTCAACAAAATGTCAGTAATATCGACATCAGCCATGTCTAAGTCTTTACTCGACTCAAAATAAACAACATGAAATCCTTGCTGCTGCAATTGAGCTTGCAGCCGCAGCAATTCTGTTGATTTGCCCGAGCCGATGTGACCGGTAAATAATTGACAAGTAGGCGCATCCGGGGACAGGCGGCTGATGGTACGCTCCAATTGTTCTACGATTGTGCCGCCCCGCACTGAAGAGAAATCGATATAGTATTGTCGGTCTTCTGTATTTGCTACTGCCAGGGTGTAGCTGGGATTGCAGGCTTTATAAAATTTCTGTAAATTTAGTTCCATACCCTGTTCTCTGTTTGATAACATTATGCCTTAATAGCTTCTTCATTTAGCTATTGTACGAATCAGAACAATTTCCCAGTTAATTCTGATGTTTTATTGGGCGGTAAATATTTAGATGTAGTTCGGAATCCGCCATCAAAACTCCTACTTAAATACAGTTGATTCTAGCGTGAGGAATGCCAGTCTTGTAATTTTAAACAAAACTTGCATTCCTCACGCTAGAACAGATTGCAACCGCGAATTTGTATATTAAAATCAAAGACGAAGAATTAACGGTAATGTTCTCTAAAGAGGGTATTTTATTGCGGTTAACCGAATAGACTTGCATTGCATATATCTTGGATTTATAGGTCAACCGCAGATGCTAGGCAGATGCAACACAGATAAACGCAGATAATTTTCCGATCGGAAATCGATATTTAAGAGCAATTAGACAAGCTGCTGCATCGGGATTTAGCTTAAGCGTGATTCCCGACTACTTGCGTGCAGATTCTGTCAAAAAAAATCGGTTAACTCTCCTCCTCAAACCCGCACCAACCGTCAACAATCCTATTTGGCTGGCGTTCATAAAATCAGAAAAACAACAGCCCAAAATCAAACGGATGCTAGAATTATACCAAATTGAATAAATTAATTCGCGATCGCGCTTCCCTCTCCTCCCTCCCTTTCCTCACTCTGCGCCCTCTGCGCTCTCTGCGGTTAAAAACATCCAAATCCCATCAAAAAAAGGGCTGGTAATTATACCAGCCCTTCAACTAATTTGAGACATTAAATTACAACTAACTTAACATCTCAAACCTCAAAACAATCTAACTTCTGTCAGTAGCTGCTACCGGCTCAAAACTCGGAACCACAACCTCAGCATTCTGCTTAGTCAACTGGTTGTACAGCCTTTCAGTATTCGGGAAATTAGCAGCAGGGAGAGTCGGGAAGCGGCGGTAAGGAACAGTATCCTCGCCAAACGCCTCCGCATATTCAACGCTGTTCAACATCGCGTTGATAAAGCCCTTAATCCCTTGGCTTGCCAGGATTTGGTTGTACGTCCGAATCTCCGCTTGATTGCGAGGAGCGCGGCCCAAGAAGTGCTTCGTTCCCAACTCAATCACCTTAGTGTTTGGATAAGGTGCATAGAACTGTTTCACGTACAGTGGGGAGCAACCCAAAGATTCAATGAACTCCTTAAGATTGATTTCATTGTTGCCCAGTTTGCTTTCGAGCGCCGTGAATTCATTCTTCACAACATACGGATGGATGTCGCGCTCAAAAACTTGACGGTAAGCAGCTTGAATTAAAGTTTTCAAAGCTACTTTGTCATTAGTTCCAGTCAGCTTGAACACTTTAGTTTGTTCGCGCCGCTTGCTGACACCTTGAACGATGCGATTTTGCAACTCAACATCGCCGAGATTGCTGGCAACACCGAGTTCGATAAACCGAGGTGTTTCTGTCGCAGGCTCAACATTGACCTTCTTCTCACCAAAGGAGCCTGTACGCATCGTCCGCATCGACAAACCACCCGGAGTCACGTAGCGTTCGTAGGGGACTGTATCTTCCCCGAAAGCTTCGTTGTACTCCATGCTGTCGATGATGCCATCGACCAGCGCGTAGAAACCCTTCTTGGCGCAAATGTCAAAGTAAGCGTTCATTTCCTGGCGGCCGTAGGTAGGGCGTCCCAGGAGTCGGCGGTGGATGTACTCGATCGCCTTACAAACGTAGAGCTTGCTCCAGTACATATTGCGGAACACATCAGACTTCGCCAACATCCGAATAAACTCGCGCATCGGAATATCGCCGTTTTCCAGCTTAATTTCCGCCACCTTTTGGCGCTGGCCGTCGAACACATCGCGACCGAACACTTGCAGGTAAGCAGCCCGAATCACCGCTTGGGTGGAGCTTTCGGTAAATTTGACACTGGAAGCACTGCTGTAGCTGCTTCCTGACACACCGCGAATTGATTTTTTAGATGTGTAACCACCGGGGAGCTGGTCTAATTTAAAGACCTTGGGGCCGAGAGAGCCTGGAGCCTTGCCCCTGGCATCCGGGTTGCTCAATTGGTTTTCAATACCAGCACCTTGACGGATCAGGATGCGTCGGGTGTCCTTGCCGAAGGGAGCCGGACGGCTCTTGGGGTTGCGAGTTTCTTTCGGGAAAATCGCGCCGAACTGAATTTCTAAGGGGTCGTTACCAACACCATAAACGTGCTGGTCTGGTAGCGGCTGGGTGTAGCCGGCAAACAAGGTGATGAACTGAGGAACTTTGCGGAACGGAGCGCTGAAATTGAACAGATCAATTTGCGGGCCCCAGTTGCGGCATTCCTGAGCTTCTTGGCCCAAACCGCGCAGGTAAGGCACTGTTTCTTCGCCGAAGTAGTCGGAATATTCCTGGGAATAAACCATTGCGTCTACTAGGCCTGCCAAACCGCCTTTGGTGACGATCGCAAAATACTTGCTAAATTCCTCCCGCGAGCTCAAACCGCGGCCGAGGAAGTGGCGGGCCGCCAGTTCTACAGCGCGGCTGTTGACAAACGGCTCATAAAATTGCTTGCGGTACAGAGGAGATGTACCCAAACGGCGGATAAACTCTTTCATCGAGATTTCGCCGTTTTTGACCTTTGATTCCAGGTCAGAAATACTTTGGCTGTAAGCGCGGGTAATGTCGCGCTCGAATACTTGGCGGTAAGCTGCTTTGACTACTTCTTGCTTTTCGCCCGACGACAGACCAGTTTTCATCGCGAATTTCGATCGTCGTTCCGATGCGTTGAAGTAGATTTGAGGCAGTTGCAGCCCTTGCTGATCCTTGGTTTCGCGCTGGCGCACCTTGTCTGAAGGTGTCGGAGCTTTGAATTCGGTAATTGCTACGTCGAAATACTGTGCGACGATCGTGCGTCCGGCCTCATCATTCTTGAAATAACCCAAGGATGCAGCCTTCATTTCCTGCATTGCCACAATTGTAGCCGCCGAAGAGCAAGCATTTTCGATAATTTCCCGCAATCCGCGCACGTTCACCGAAATAATGTTCGGGTCGCCTGCGACGATCGCGTAGGTAATGTAGCGCAAAAACCAGCTCAAATCCCGCAGAGATTTGGTCATGTTGCTCGGGCCGTAGCGCGAGACATTAATCGGCCCAAATCCAGCCGGAACAGGGCCGCCACCGCCACCGTTGCTCGAAAACAGATTTCCCAAACCCAAGAATCCGCCACCGCCTGAGCCGTTGCCGTTGCCGTTGCCGCCGCCACCCGCGCGACCTTCAACGTAGGTAACAGTTCCCAGTTTCATGCCTTCAGAGACATTAGCCGAGCCGCCACGAGCTGCCCCAGCCACTGCCATCACAGGTTCTGCTGGTCTTTCCAAAAATGCCAGCGGGGAACCGCCGACAAAAATTCGGTTGGCGGCCCGAGATACTATCAGTTCTGAGTTTCTCGTCAGCGTCTCAGAAATTGCGATCCTCATCGCACCGGAACTGAAATAAGTGGCCAGTTCGCTAAGTTCGCCCCGCTGTAGGAAGCGGTCTTGCTGTTCTGCTTGCGAAATCGTTGCGACCGGTACAGTTTGATATAGTTGCGGACGCGCAACTGAGCTTCCACCACTTGCTTTTACAGTCATTAGACTCTTTCGCTCCCTATCTAAATCGTTGTAGCATTTACCCAGACTAACCTTGCCTTCTGATGCAGGTACAACTAGGTATTTTGCTTTGTTTACTTTTTGCCTTGACCTGTCACGAGGTTGGGGCGCTTACTTTCTTAGATTAAAATGTTTTGGTTTCATCTTTCGTCCTGCCGGGAAATGTCCGACCCGAAGACAGGCACGCGGCACTTCCTCCGCCCTTGCTTTGCCCGTAGACCCCCGGCAAAAGTTATTTGCAGGAAAGCTCGCGAGCGGGCGATCGCAGCAACTGCCGTCTATTCAGGAACAAGAAAATCCAAAATTTTCTTCTACCTTTTGCTGGGCCTTTTACTTTTTGCCGAAAGACGCTTCCGCTTTACCCGAAGGCTCAGCATTGGGTGATTGACAGTCCTCGTTTGTTAAAAAGCCTGTCGAGACTTATTGTATAGATTCACGAGAGCTTATATGAGAAAAAATGATAAGTTTTATTACGCGCAAGCTGTCAGTCGATTTGAGATTTGAGATTTTTGATTTGAGATTGACTCACGCGAAGCAATAACAGTGTACCACGTAGCGCCCTTCTGTGGGAGCTCGCGACAATCTCAAAACTCACGCACCAATCCCTCACCCACCTATGGATACTACGCCCGATATCAGCGCTGCCGTGCGGCGGCTTTACGATACTTTCCCTTTCCCCCCCGATCCTTTGTCGGACGAACCACCACCGGGATATAACTGGCGCTGGAGTTGGCCTGATGCTTACAATTTTTGCACTGGCCAAAAGCCGCCAAAACTCGATATTCGGATTTTAGATGCGGGCTGCGGCACTGGTTCGAGTACCGATTATCTGATTCACCTCAACCCGGAAGCGTCAGTAACGGCGATCGACCTTAGTTCGGGTGCTTTGAAGGTAGCACAAGAACGCTGCAGGCGCTCGGGCGCGCGAGAAGCTGATTTCCGCCACCTCAGCCTGTACGATGCCGATCGACTCGAAGGCGAGTTTGATTTGATCAACTGCGTGGGAGTGCTGCACCACTTGCCCGATCCGATTCGGGGCATTCAAGCGCTGGCGGCGAAGTTGGCGACTGGCGGTTTGATGCACATTTTTGTGTATGCTGAGCTCGGACGCTGGGAAATTCAACTGATGCAAAGGGCGATCGCACTTCTCCAAGGCAACAAAAAAGGTGACTATCCCGATGGCGTGAAAGTCGGCCGTCAAATCTTTGCTTCCTTACCAGAAAACAACCGTCTTGTCAAGTACGAAAAACAGCGTTGGGCGGGAGAAAATCAGCGAGACGAATGTTTTGCTGATATGTACGTTCACCCGCAGGAAATTGACTACAATATCGAGACTTTGTTCGAGTTAATCGACGCTTCGGGATTGGAATTTCTCGGTTTTTCAAATCCGGGATATTGGCAGTTAGAGCGACTTTTGGGTAAAGCGCCGGAATTGCTCGAAAGAGCTCAGGGTTTGACGGAACGGGAGCTTTATCGATTAATTGAATTGTTGGATACGGAAATCACCCATTACGAGTTTTTCTTGGGTAAAAAGCCGATTCATAAAATTGATTGGTCGGACGATAAGGCACTTTTGGCCGCGGTTCCCGAATTGAGCGTTTGCATTCACGGTTGGCCGAGCCAGCAAGTGTTTGATTGCAACTACCAATTAATCAATTTGTCAAGTGCTGAGTTTGAGTTTTTGCAAGCTTGTGTACCCCCCCCAGCCCCCCCTTGCCAAGGGGGGGAGCAGGACGCAACTTCCTCTAACCAAGGGGAACCGAAGACGGTTGGGGAGATTTTGGCGGATGTGGAGATGGGATTGGATGAAGTGCGATCGATCTTTGCCAAACAGCTAATCTTGCTAACACCCAAATAGGACTTATACCAATTTTTTATAAGGCTGCATAGAATCCGATCCCCCCTAGCCCCCCTTAATAAGGGGGGGACAAGATTCCGATCAAAGTCCCCCTTATTAAGGGGGATTTAGGGAGATCGAGATATGTGCAACTTCACATTAAATTGGTATTAGGCATAGGTCAGAAACCGGGTTTTTTACTAAATCTTGGTTATAAACGGTAAATTCTGTGAAAAACCCGGTTTCTCGCTCGGAGTATAATTTCTGTTAAATTCCCAATTAATCAAGGCTTTACAGTTGGAGGATTAACAGCCATAATTTGTGAATAACGAGCGAAATCAGCAATGTTAAAAGTTAGGATATGGGTTAAACCATGAACTAGCATAGCAGCAACTAGCCGCGCATCATGAACGTTGACACCTATAACCTTATACGTTATCACCAGTCGCTCCCATTCTTGATAAATTGCTTCGGTATCCAACAAGAGAGGAAAAAGCTGTTTTAAGCGATTAATTTCGGCCTCTGCTTCTGTTGCAGTACGCCCTAATCCATTTCTCTGGATCGGGCGCGTGCAAACGTTCCAAAACTCGATCAAATTTTGGGGTACGATATAAAGTTGTTCTCCGCGATCGCGCAGAGTAATCACGGCATTGACGGCATCATTATTCATTGGGTGTGCTGTATCGATACTACGCAGCAGTATGTTTGTATCTACGAGAAACGGCATTTAACCTCTGTCTCCATAAATGCTCTCTCTGCTAATAGCTTCATCTGAAAGAGTGGGGAGATTTAGGGTACGATGACTGTCAACCCATTCTTGAAATGCTATTGACCATTCTGTTCGGGTAGCTGTTTCATAAAATGGACGTTGTTGAGGTTCAATTAGCTGTTTGAGCATCGCATCTAGTAATGGTTTAATCTGATCCGCCGTGCGGCTGGTGATTTTTGCCAAAACTTGAGTAATAGTCTGTATGTCTTGTTGGTGAGATTCCTGAAAATTGTGCAGCATAGTTATCCTTGAGTGTAAGTTTTTGGGTTGATGATAACAAAATTAATCGCACTTTTTAAATTGATTTTAATATTATAACTCTAGCGCAAAGCCTAGGAAGTAGGCGATTGCTCGTTTGCTCGTTCCCAGGCTTAGGGCCTGGGAACGCATTCGATGAGGCTCTGCCTCCTGTTTTTGTCTGCAAGCGAGGCAGAGCCTCTGGATCTCGGTTCCCAGGCTCTAGCCTGGGAACCAGTTAAGAAGACCAACAAATATCAGGCACGTTACTTTACTAAATCAGGAAACGGTAATATCCTGATTTAGAGTGTCAAACCTTTACAACTGCATAATATCTGTACAAACGTATCGCAACTACGATAAAACTATATGTAAATAGAATTTATGAGTTGGTAGGCAATCTTATGTTCAAGAATCTTGTGATTGGTCTAATCTTCACTGCCGGAGTTGTTTTACCTTCTTTTTGTGATAAAAGCGTCGCTACCCCATTACTCAAAGTTCAAAATTCCCTCCCATATCCGGCGGCTGACAAAAATGGAGACTACCGCATAGTAAACGGAAATAGTGGAGTCATGCCTTTTATATGGGAAGCCGTAGATCCAGAAGGTTTGAATGTTCGCTGCGAAGATAGAACAGGTGAAAGTAACCAAATGGATATACTTAATTCGCCCGTTAATAGGGTTATACCAAAAGGAGAAAAATTTGATGCTGTTGGAATTTTTCTTGACCGACGGGGGAAACCTTGGCTATGGGTTGGAAGTCATTCTATGGGCAGGTATCGTTGCTGGGTCAGAGCTAATACGAATTATGTCCAACCGTTTCAAAGAATTAATCGCAACATGGAATAGCGTTTTTAACTAAGAAGACATTAGATAAAATCCGCTGCACTATGCTTGTGGCGGGTTTTCCTTTGGTTCACGAATATGTTTTTCTGAATGTTAAAAGCTACTAAGGTTAAATACAAATAAAACCCACTAATTAAATTAGTGGGCTAGTTTGAATAGAGTCTAAGATTTAGCTAGAATAAACACTATCGAGCTAGCTTGGTTATGGTTTTCACAAGAACTCCTTTGAAAACCGTTTTTTCAACAACAGCACCTCCTGTAAATGCTCCAACTACAGGAGCGCAATAGGGCATTAGGGCAACAGCAGGGGGGAAAACTGTTGAGGCAGCAGCATCAGCAGCCATACATATACCAATAAAAGTACCCACAGTTACTAATTGCACGGTAACAGGCTTTACAACGTCTTCAATCACATCTAACCCACTGTTTTGACTTGGCGAACTCATCGCAAATAGGCTGCCAGTGTTACTACCTGCAAGATTCATCAATGGAATCACTTCTGAGTAGGCATAAGCAGGCTTTCCCATGCCTCCTAAAACTAAAAATAGAGTTAGCATAACAGCTATTAAACTTTTAAACATTTTTTTCCTTAGTGTGAAAGAATTACCTTCTTCTATTTAATCTATTTTTTAGTTCAGTGTCAATAGAAAAAATTTTTAAACATCAACTCTTTACATATAGACCTGTGACGCAAAAAAGCTTGACCCTACCAACCTTGCCAACACTCCGATCGCTCCGAGCGACCGCGCTAGACCCGCAACACTCCCACCGCTCCAACCGTGGTTAGGTGCAATTGTGCCAGCCGTGGCAGTCCTCACCATCCAATCTACCTCAAACTCACCCACACCGCGCTATATGGTGCAATTTTGGAGCCGTGCCAGCCGTGCCAAGTGTCGGAGATGTCGAGACGATCGCCCCGTGTCGATCGGACTATCTGAGGAAGATTTACAAAGTTTGCTTTAAGAAATTAGGAGACGGCAGTGCCGTGTCCCTACCGAAAATAATACTGTAGGGACACGGCACTG
>JBBSNU010000010.1:0-21949 GCA_038260455.1 Chroococcales cyanobacterium
GGTCGATCGCACCGCTTGAATGCACTCGACAAACTGAGACGCGCCCCCATCCGGCAAATCGTCCCGGTTAACAGAAGTAATCACGACGTGGTTGAGTTTGAGCCGCTGCACCGCCTGCGCCAATCTTTGGGGCTCCGTCGGATCTAAAGCTTGGGGCTTTTTCTCAAAATCGATATCGCAGTAAGGACAGGCGCGGGTACAAGCCGGGCCCATAATCAAAAATGTGGCAGTACCTGCGTTGAAGCATTCCCCGATGTTAGGACAGGATGCCTCTTCGCAAACAGTATTTAGGGATAAGTCCCGCAAAATTTCTTTGACGTTGCCGACGCGCTCCCATTGGGGGGCTTTTACTCGCAACCACTGGGGCTTAACTGTCACGCCTGTCTCCGCCTGAGTAGTGTTTTACAAATCATTATATACGAGCTCGGTCAATTTTAACCAAAATGTGATATTCTCAAAAAACAGTGACTAAATTCGGGATGTAGCGCAGCTTGGTAGCGCACCTCGTTCGGGACGAGGGGGTCGCAGGTTCAAATCCTGTCATCCCGATTGACTTGTAAGCCTTATGGTTAGGTTATTTAAGAGCCTCACTCAACTCTCGATTAACCGTTTCCACTCAAACTATGCACAAGTCTCGATTTAAGGTGTCGTAATAGCTCAACGCCCTTGACAAGAAAACGAGAAAGACCTTAGATAAAGGAATGGAAAAATTCCCCGACTTAAAGCAACTATCGAACGAGGCAAAAGAAGCCTTGATAGTAGAGCTATGGCAGGATGTATATGAAGCCTAAGATAACTAGCCCGATCGCCTGGAAGCAAGCTGAACTTCTCATGCAGCCCGCCATGATCCGAGTGCTCGACAACATCCGCAAACAATTAGAGGAGTCTGTGTGGACGGGAACTTATCAAGACGTGCAGGTTCCAATTCCCGGCTATCAACTAATTTTAGAGCATCAAGGCGAGCAAAAACACGTCGATATTTGGGAACTTTGCTATCGAATCTGCTTTGTCAACTACCAGCCAGCCCATACTTTAATGGAAAGTCAGGAAGTGGTAATTGACACTCTTTTGATTGACGAGGACACTGGCGATGTAGATTGGAGTCGTCTGGACGCTAAAACCAGTCAATTAATACAAGAAATATTTGCTAATTTGAGTCAGTAGTTATTGGTTATTGGTTATTGGTTATTGGTTATTGGTTATTGGTCATCAGTCATCTGGCCCTGAGCGAAGTCGAAGGGTGGTCATTAGTCATCAGTCATTGGTCATTAGTCATTAGTCAGGAGTGCTGGGGAGCATCTCATTTTTGTAAAAAGCATTTTTTCTTATAGTGCGAGCGTCCCCGCTCGCGAGTTGTACAATACGCGAGCGGAACACGCTCAAAATGCACAACTGAGATGCTCCCGGAGTGCTGTCCCCGCTAACCTTATAATTAATCATTAGTCATGGGTAGTGGGAAACCGGGTTTTTTCATGACAAGACTTGGTTACACACCGGAGATTCTGTAAAAAACCCGGTTTCTTGGCCCGGCGAGTAAAATCGCCAACTAAAACCAAGCATTAATTATTCAATAAACTCTCAAATCTAAAATTCTATGCTAATTCAAGAATTGCACGACATTCAAGCCGCAGCCGGCGCTACATTTGCAGAATTAACAACCGCAGAAACAGTCCCAGTCAGTTTTGGTAACGACGCAGCAGCCATCGCAGCAACTAAACAAGGTGCCGCTTTGTACGATCGCACTCACTGGGGACGCATTCAAATCTCAGATAGCGATCGCCTGCGGTTCCTGCACAATCAAAGCACCAATAACTTTAACATACTCAAACCCGGTCAAGGTTGCGATACCGTTTTCCTCACATCCACCGCCCGGACGATCGACCTCGCCACCGCCTATGCTACAGAAGATGCTGTACTGCTGCTAGTTTCAGCCAACCGCCGCCGCCAACTCCTCGAATTGCTCGATCGCTACATTTTCCCAATGGATCGCGTAGAATTAACTGATTTAACCGATACAACAGTCGCTTTCAGTCTCCTCGGCCCGGAAAGCACTCAACTATTAGAAAAACTCGGAGTTAGCGAACTTCAAAATCAACCTTACGCTACTCACAAATTGATAAAAACCCCCCCTCTTTCCCCCCCTTACCAAGGGGGGGATGAAGGGGGGGTTCGAGTTGCTGTTGGTAGCGGTTTAGCCACTCCCGGATACACATTAATTGCGCCAGCCAGCGATGCAGCCTACTTGTGGAAAGCATTAGTCAAAGCTGGGGCCGTACCGATGGGCGATCGCGTGTGGGAACAACTGCGAATCGAACAAGGCCGCCCCGCCCCCGATTTTGAACTCACAGACGATTACAACCCCCTAGAAGCCCGTTTGTCAAACACCATTTCCTACGACAAAGGCTGCTACATCGGTCAAGAAACAATTGCCCGATTGAACACCTACAAAGGAGTCAAACAGGAACTTTGGGGCGTGGAATTGAGCGGCGCAGTTGCACCCGGAACAGTCATCACAATCGGAGAAGAAAAAGTCGGCAAACTCACCAGTTTTGTCCAAACTGAATCAGGTTTTTTTGGCCTTGCTTACATCCGCACAAAAGCCGGCGGCCCAGGGCTAAAAGTGCAATTAGGAGAAATGGTCGGAGAAGTAGTCAATATACCTTTTTTAAGTTAGCAAGTTCTGGTTTTTAGTTTGTAGTTTGTAGGGTTGGCCGCGGCTCATTCGCAGATATTAGACGAGAAATTGTATAAATTATAGTTTAAGAGCGGACTGAAGTCCGCACTACGAACCGTTTTTGTAGGGTAATCGACCGGATATGATATCATCAACCGAATTTGATGGAAGAAAATTTTTTGTTTTAGTCTACAGACTAGGTGAAAAATCCGGTTGATTTGGCGTTCGTGCGTAGGTGATGAGGGAGCATCTCAGTTTTCCAAAAAGCATTTTTTTACAGTGCGAGCGTCCCCGCTCGCGTGCTCAAAAGCAAAACTGAGATGCTCCCAGTCTTGAGCTTATTAAATTATCACGTATTCATCGCTCAAAACAGCTTGACTAATCTGCGGTTTTGGCTCCACAGGATCGCTATAATGAGTGTCAATATGCTTGATTAAATTTTCCCGATAAGTTTTGAGATATGAGTTCATTTCTGCGAGATCCTGCTCTCCTGTCGCGTAATGACTATCTCTTCTAAAGCGACCAGATTCTTTGACAAAAGCCATGTCAACTTGCCACAATGCTGCATCAATCGGACGATATCCCAAATCAACAATATCGTAAGCTGCGAATCCTTGGGACTTCATAAAGCTCATTACATCATACATTTGATCAAATAAAGTAACTTCAACAATTACATATTCAGTCTGCTGCAAAATCTCCGTTGCTCCCGCTAAAACATCTAATTCCTGTCCGTCTACATCCACTTTAATTAAATACGGGCCTGGTAAATTTCTTTCCCTGCATATTTGATCCAGCGTAATTGCAGGTATGTTTCTCAAATAAGGATTGCTGCTGTCGGTAACGCGATTTTCTGAAATCGAAGAGTGCACCATACCGGGACTGACATTCAGGGTGAAAACTCCAGATTTTTTGGTGGCTGCAGCGATAATATATTCTGCACTTGGGAGTTTCCGGCAAATTTTGGCGAGATAAGGTTCATTCTCGGCGATGGGTTCAATTAGCAAGTGTCGCGAATTCGGAAAAGTTTCGTAGAGGTTAAAAGTTCCCAATGCCGCACCGACATCTATCACTGTTTTAGGTTCAAAACCTAAGTTTTTAGCCAGCAACAAGCTGCCTGACATGGTGTTTCTGGGAACTCCTGTTTCTTGTGCGCTCATAATTGTTTTCCTGATTTTAATAAGATGCAGAAAATTTATATTGTATCCGGTAAATAGAGGCTCTTCCTCGCCTGTCTGCATTACCAGGCTCTGCCTGGTAACGAGGAATTATTTAATATTTTCGCAACCAACGGCTTCGGAAATTGAATTAAATCCTTTTTCATCTAATTTTTGCAGCAAACCTTCCAAAATTCGGCGCACCATCCAAGGGCCTTCGTAAACCCAACCGGTATAGACTTGAATTAAACTGGCGCCGGCGCTGATTTTTTCCCAAGCATCTTGGGCGGTGAAAATGCCGCCAACTCCAATTATGGGTAGTTCGCCTTTTGTATATTGCCAGATAAATCGGATGATTTCTGTCGATCGCCCTTGCACTGGTATTCCGCTAATTCCGCCCGCTTCTTCGGCGATTGGTTTGCCGGTTTCTGGCAATATTTGGGTTTTCAATCCGTCGCGCCGGATTGTGGTGTTTGTGGCGATAATTCCTGCTAGTTGGTAGGTTTTGGCGATGTCGAGGATTGATGCGATATCCTCCATCTCCAAATCCGGCGCAATTTTGACTAAAATTGGCTTGATTCCCCGGTTTTCTTGTTGCAAAATTTCCAAAATTGTGCTAAGCCCCGCAGCGTCTTGGAGCGATCGCAATCCAGGCGTATTCGGAGATGAAACGTTGACTACAAAATAATCCCCCCAATCTTTGAGCAGCTTAAAACTCTCCAAATAATCGGCGGCTGCCTGCTCTAACGGTGTTACCTTAGATTTACCGAGATTGATGCCGATCGGGGAAAGGGACTGAGGCATGGGACGCGAAGCCTCGGATTTTGACTGTTTCTGGGAAGCCTCAAACCGGGCTGCCATTGCTGCGGCTCCTTGATTGTTAAAGCCCATGCGGTTGAGGGCTGCGCTGTCAGCCTCTAAGCGAAACAAGCGAGGTTGGGGGTTTCCCGGCTGCGCTTGGCTGGTGACTGTACCGACTTCGGCAAAGCCAAAGCCAAAATTTGCCCAAATGTCTGCTGCTTGGCCGTTTTTATCAAATCCGGCGGCCAAGCCGACAGGGTTTTTGAAGCTTATTCCCCACTTCGATTGTTCGAGGCGAGAATCTTGCACTCCCAAAGATTTTTGCAATCGCCAAAGCATTTGGCTGGTTGCTGGGTTTGACTGGGTTCTGGCTGCGAGTTCGAGAATTTGGAGAGTGCGGTTGTGCAGCCACTCGGCGTCGGTTTTCAATACGGAAAACAACAACGGGCGCACGCTCGATTGATATATATCCAATGACTTGTCCTGGGGAACTTGACAAATGAGAAAGTAGAAGGAAAATAAAAATACTCAGGAGCCGACTACAGCGAAGCGAAGATTTTTACTTCAACTTCCATCGATTTTATTTAATGTTTGAGATTGAAGCATAATTGAGACGATTATATTATAGGTTGATTGTTTTTAATTTTAATTTTTAATTTTTTTAAGTTGGTAATTTGAAATTGGACAAAGGTGTGGGGAAGTTGGAAAATGGGGCATGAGCAAAGACCGAAGGATTTAGACGAACAAATGGCGGGCCTGGAGCGCGTTCTCCAGACTCTGCGAGAAGAGGAGAATGTGGAAGTTTTGCTGGAAACCACTCTGGGTTACTTGCAAGCGGAATTTGATTGGCGGTTGATTTGGATCGGGTTGTACGATCGACAAGCTCACCGATTGTTCGGGAAAGGCGGCATGACTCCTAACGGCGACTTGTCTTTTCTCAAACAGCGGTTTGCCCTGAATCCGGGGGATTTGCTCGAACAAGTGGTGATTCAACTGCGCCCGGTGGGAGTCCCGGATTTGCGATCGGAAAACAGAGCGGGAGAATGGCGCAAAGCAGCTCAAACTTTCAACGTTCAAGGCACAACTCTGTTTCCGCTGCGCTACAAAGACCGCTGCTACGGCGTGATTTTGCTGGGGACAGACCAGTGGGGATCGTCGCCAAAGTCGGAGGAAAAAACGCAGTTGGCGATCGTATTTGGAGCGCTGGCAACTGCTCTTTATCAAATAGAAAAAGATTGGCAGCGAGAACAAGTCAAACACCCGGATGAGTCTCTATTAGCGCTGATTTCGCAGTTGCGGGAATTGCGATCGCTCGATCAATACTTGCAAGCGGTAGTAGAACAGGCCCATGAATTTATCGAGCCGGCGCGGACTAATGTTTATTGGTTCGAGGCAGAGCGGCGCTATTTTTGGCGCAGAGTCAGCAACCGCCAAGTGTCTCCGGGTTTGGGGCCAGGGCGACCGGCTTCGGGCATCACGGTGCAAGACTTGGGCGAATTTTATCAGGCTTTGACTGCAGAACAAATGGTTTGGATCGGTGAATCTCACAGTTCCCTGAAAACTGAGCTGACTGGGCGGTTGATGCAGCAAATTCGCGCTCGCTCTCTGTTGGCTGCGCCGATTGTTTCCGAAGGCGAATTGTTGGGATTTCTGGCCGTGGAAGCGACGGAGCCGCGGATTTGGCAAGACAATGAAAAACATTACTTGCGGGGAGTGGCGGAGTTGGTGGCTTTGACTGCTCCTCTGTCGGAGATGGAGGAGAAGATTGAGCAAACACAGCTCGATCGAGATTTAACTGCCGGCATTGCTCGCGCCATCTACAGCGATGCTGACTGGGAGGCGACTTTGAAAAATACTGCCGAAAAGTTGTGCTCTCGGCTCAAATGCGAATATTTTTTGCTGTTGCTGTACGGTGAAGAACAAAATTGCTTTGAAATTGTCTCCCAAAATCTGCCCCGCAACCGCAGGCCAGTGCCTTCGCCGCTCAAAGCTCTCGATGCGGCTGACAGGGCACTGCTGCAAGAGTGCGGGGAACCTCTGGCGATCGAAAATTGGGAGGAAGACGGGCAGTTGGGGGCTTGGCGGGAAGTGCTGGCGGAGTCGGGGGTGCGATCGCTTTTGGCATCGAACACTAGGGGGAAAACGGCAAAGTCTGAAAACGGCAATCCCAAATCGCCCGTCGAAAATCAAAAATTGATCGAGGGTTTGCTGGTTGTCGGGCACAGCGCCACTCGTACTTGGAAGCGCGCGGAGCGAGAATTAGTTGAAATAGTCAGCCAACAGCTAGGATTAATTTTGCACTCTTGGCAGCAAAGTTCGGAAATCGACAAATATCAGCAATTCTCGCGATCGCTCAAATCTGGTTTAGCGGTTTTGCAGCATTCTGGCGAGGTGCAATTCGGGCAACAGAAATCTGCTTCGCCGGTGATTTTCCCAGAGTTGCCGCTGCAAAAGCTCGATCGTAACTTTGCCCAACAAATTTCCCAGATAATTTCCTGTCCTTTAGTAGCCGTCATTACTTGGAATCCTGGCCAGGAGTCGGGTTCAATCTCTGCATCGGTAGCGGCCAATCCCGTATTTGCCCTCAATCCCGATACCGAGATTCCCGTGCAAACAGATGCTTTGATCCAGCAAACCCTGGCGCGAGGAGGCTTGCTGCAACTGAACTTGAGCCAAGTCCCGCTGGCGACGAAGCGGTGGCTCCGCAGTCCGGGAATTGGCGAAATTATGGCGGTGGCGCTGCAGACAGCCCCAGAACACGCTCCGACGGGCATTGTGGTGGTTGCGGACGCTCAGGGCCGCCAGTGGTCTGAGTTGTCGGTGAATTTACTGAGTTCGATGGTGTCTCAGTTGGCTTGGTGGCACAGGTATTTGGCGGTGCAATCGGCGGCGGAGTCGCAGCGATTGGATCTGGAAATGCTCAACTGGTACAAGCTGCGCCGTTTCGAGGATTTTTACCGCACTGTGGGAGCGGGGATGAAGGAGTTGGGGGAGTTGAGCCAGTCGATTTTGCAGTCGGCGAAGGAACAAAAGGATGCTCTGAAAACTTTGCGCTACCAACAGGTTTTGCGACAAATGGGCAATGCTTTGGGGTCTACTCATTTGATGTTGAAACACGAACAGTGGCGGCTGCAATTCGCACAAGATGCGGTGTCTGTGAGCGCTTGGTTGAGGCGATCGCTCGATCGCGCGGCCGCCGGTGTCAAACAGTCGCAAGTCTTGCTGGAAGTTAACACGGAGGCTACTGTGTCGCTGACTGCGGGCAAGACTTTGAGCGTTCGCGCTGACAGCATCAAGCTGGATTTGATCCTGTGCGAATTGCTGGCGTTGGCTTGTAGGCGCTCTGGAGTTGGTGACAAGATTGAGATTCGCTCTGTACTGTTGGGGGAAGATTTGTTAGAGTTGTCTGTGATAGATAGCGGTCGAAAGTGCGATCGACAGTTAATTGCTGCTTTCAACGGCGGTTCCCACCACGATATACTGGCCGTTTCGTCACATAGGTCGATCGTCCAAAATCTTTTAATTTGTCAGCGAGTGGTAGGCTTAATGGGGGGAGAATTTTCCTTAGAAAGGTTAGAAAATAATGCAATTGTCGCCCGCTTAGTGCTGCAGCTAGCCACTTCTTAAAATTCTGTTGACTTCCTAGGGCGTGCCTTGCGTCTACTGTTGACTAAACGAGCAATTGCATAAATCACAGGATTGATAGAGCAACCGCAGATGTCAGGCAGATGCAACACCGATAAACGCAGATAATTTCCTGTGATGGTAAGTGATATCATGTGCGATTACCATCACAAAAATGGTTCGTAGTGAGGACTTTAGTCCGCAGCATTTTACGGACTAAAGTCCGCACTACGAACGAACTAACCGTTTTTTTGTTTCTAAAAAGCTAAGCCGACGGAGTAACACTTGCCGCCTGCTCAGAATTTGGAAAAAACCTGGTAGTAATCCAAGCAGTTACAATATGAGAAAGCAATCCCATCGGCCCTGCAAACAAACACAAAGCCAAAGAATGAACCGTCCAAACTCCTGTCCGCTGTCCTTCCAAATAAATCCATCGCCCGACAAACAAATCCATCACTAAAAAATGAATCCATCCCGTAGCCGCCGCCGTTTCTTCTCCCAAAAACTTAGCAATATCTGCTAGTTTGGGATTGGACAAAGCCGCCGCATTTTCCGCCGTCAGACTGCTACCAAATAAATATATGTACAAGATGGCGAGCACCGCAAACGGAATCAAGGAATTCATCACTTTTCTGGTAATTCCCCAGTTGGGTAATAAAATCATAATTGCCCAGAAAGGTAAAACAAACAGATTACCTGCATTGAAAATTAGTTCTGGTGTCATAGTTTGGTGTTTGCTCCTGCGAAATGCGATACAATCAAGGCTGTTAAGATTACTTTACACAATTTTTGCTAAAATTTATCAAAATTTGCCAAAAATTTAATTCACAAATTAAAAATAGTTGCTATACTGATCCCAAATCTAGGACTTATATCGTGTCCGATGGATTAACCGCACTAAAACAGGTTCGTAGTACGGACTTTAGTCCGCCTTCATGCTGCGGACTAAAGTCCGCACTACGAACCTTAGAAAACTAGGTTTTGAAGGTATTGATGCGTTCAGGAATGACATTTAAAATCCGAAATTTTAAATTCCATGACAACAACTTATAGTAATTTTCCCGATTGGTGCAAGCAAAAAGAAAATCTCTCTCCCGGTGCGAAACATACCGTAGATATACTGTTGCAAATATCAGATACTACCGAGTGCGATCGAGCCGACGAACTGCTTTCTAGTATAACAGAACTCAACCTCAAACAACTTCAACTTACCGATATCAGTCCCCTCTCATCTTTTACTCAACTTACGAGTCTCATACTCGACAGCAATCAAATATCTGACATCACTCCCCTGCAATCTTTAACTAAACTGAAAACTCTAGTAATGGATGTCAATCAAATATCAGATATCAGCCCGCTTTCATCTCTCACTAATCTGACTAGACTCGTTCTTGATACCAATCAAATATCAGACATCAGTCCCCTAGCTGCTTTAACTAATCTTACCGAACTTGTCTTGTTTGACAATCAAATATCTGACATCAGTTCCTTGACAGCTTTAACTAAGTTAAAGGCGCTGATTTTGTACACAAATCAAATTGACAATATCGCTCCTTTAGCAAATTTAACTGAACTCAAAGTTCTCTATCTTTACAAAAATCAAATATCGGATATCAGCCCGCTGGCTTCTTTGAAAAATCTACATACGCTGTTTTTGTTCGAGAATCAAATATCTGATTTAACTCCGATAAAAGCTTTAACTAACTTAAAAAAACTGGTTTTATTCCAAAATCAAATATCCGATATTAGTGCTTTGGCAGATTTAACTGATTTAGTTGAACTCAACCTGGGCAATAATCAAATTTCAGACATCAGTCCGCTAAAATCGTTAACTAATTTGACTCAACTTTATCTGTTCAACAATCGGATTTCGGATGCCGGGGCGCTGCAAGCTTTGAATAACTTATTTTTGCTCGATTTATACAACAATCAAATTTCTGATATCGGTTCGCTGCAATCTTTGCAAAGGTTGACGGCGCTTGACTTGCGCGGGAATCCGATTGTGAATAAGATTTGCCCTGTCAATCCTGAATCTGTATGTCGGTTTTAATTGTTAAGAACGTGGCGAAATCTGGGCGCGTGTGATAGGATGTCGAACGTTGGTATCAGGAGAAAGTTATGAGTTCGCACGATGCTTTGATGTTAGTAGTGCTGCTGTTGCCCGGTTTGGCTTTGTCGATCGCAATTATGGGCAGTTTTGCCGCTGGTGGATAATCGGTTTTTAACATAATACAGTTCAGATAAGACGGTGGTTGAAACCGCCCATTCTTCAACCCACGGAGGTGGGTTTTGTTTGTATAGACGCGGTTTCAACCGCCCGGTCTTCTTTGGCAAAACCCGCCCCTTTTATCTACCAATTTACAAAAATTGTGCAGTCACATCGGAATTTACCAGGGTGTTGGCGCACAAAATACCCGATGCTGCGACGGCGGGAACGCCAATTCCCGGCATGGTGCTGTCTCCCACCCGATACAAGCCTTTGACTGGGGTTTGCGGCCCGGGAAATGTGCCTTTTCCGGCGGCGATTGCAGGCCCGTAGGTTCCTTGATATCGGCGCAAATATCGGGCGTGGGTTAGCGGTGTGCCGATCGACTCCAAGACTATTCGCGATCGCAAATCCGGTATAATTTTTTCTAAAGCTTTGAACAGAGATTGCGATCGCCCTTGTTTCTTTTCCTGATAACCGTCGCCGTACTTCCAACCTGCGTAAGGTTCCAATGTATAAGCGTGAATGGCGTGATGTCCGGGCGGCGCTAGAGTTTTATCCCACACTGTCGGAATCGAAATCATGCAGGTATTTCCGGGTACTGTAATGTCAATTATGCTGTCGTGAACGACGACGTGGTGGCCTGTCAATCCTTCGAGTCCTTCGGCTTTAATGCCTAAATGCAGGTGCATAAAACTGTCTACTGCTGGCATCGACAAGGCGGTTTTTCGGTAGTTGGCCGGTAAATCTTCAGGGCGCAGTAACTTTGTATAAGTATCCCAAACGGTGGCATTTGAAATGACAATTGGGGCGCGGATAATTTCGCCGTTTTGCAAGCGAATACCCGTGGTTTTGCCGGATTCAACTAATATTTGCTCGACTGGTGTTCCCAATCGCAATTTTCCTCCCCAGCGCCGCAAGCCTCGGACTAAGGCATCGACGATCGCACCGCTGCCTCCTACAGGATATTCGATCGCCACTCGCGATCGTTCGCCAATCATAAAAGCGATTTCCGGCGCGACAGTTTCGTGGGCTTTCAAGCCCGACAGTAAGAAGCACTCCAAATCAATTAAACGTCGCACCCAAGGGTCTTGCACGTCGCGATCCATCAAGGTACCAGCCGAACTGGCGATCGCCCCCAATGACGGTAACAGCTTCAGCAAAGCAGGCGAGTACCGAGAAAGCAACACAGGTATCAATTGCCAGTCCGATCTCAGCGCTAAAGCCGGAATTCCACGCAAAGCGTCATACACAACTAATAGATTCTGTTGAAATTGCTGCAATTCTATAGCGCCTTGCGGTGCGAATTTAGCTACAGCATCTAAGTAATTTCTCGCATTAGCATAAACTGGCAAAATTCCTTCAGGAAAATGGTAATGGCCCAGCGGATCGTAGGCAATTGCTGCGATCGATTCCTCCAACACATTCAAGACTTGCGACAAAGGATTGAGGGACTGCCGATCGCTCAAACCGCAATAAAAAGAAGGCCCCGAATCAAAGTGAAATCCCCCGCGCGAAAAGCTGTGAGCCGCCCCGCCCGCTATGGTGTGGCTCTCGCAGACGAGTACCCGTTTCCCGTAGCGAGAAAGCATCGAGCCTGCGACTAAGCCGCCAATACCGCTACCAATTACGATCGCATCAAAGTCTTGCATTTATCAAATGTGGTATAATTTTATTATTTCTTGCTGACCCGCAAGAAACAAGTACAGGCCCCGACTTACTAGCCTATTTCAAAAAGGTGAGCTACAGGTTTAGATTTTAGATTTTTCGACTTCGCTCAAAAATGGAAAATCGACTGAATCTTGACCAGCCCAAAAACGGAAGCCCCCGCAGGACTGTTGTGGAGATTCTAAAATTTTAGACTCAAGTTCGGGTGTCGGTGATTTACCGGCGATGCAAGTAAATCTCAAACTTGTACGCTCGCGAAGTCGAAGTATCTCAAACTTGTACGCTCGCGAAGCCGAAGTATCTCAAATCTCAAAGCTCAAATCGACTGACAGGGTATTTTTTGGAGAGGAAAACTATGCAAGCTTTATCTATTTTAGATGAAGTTGTTCGCGAATTAGAACAAGACATCAATCTCTCGCGCATAAAAAAAATTATATTTTTTGCTTGTAAAGAGTGTTGGGAAAACGATTCGACCAAACTCGCCAGCGCCGATGTAAGGAGTTTAATCCAAGAACTCTGCGCTAAATACAACAGGTTAGAAGATATTGAAGAAGTTTTAAACAGTCTAGTTGCCAAGGTAAATAAAAAAACCGAATACGCTTTAATGGCAGATCAAATCGTCTGCCAACTTAGCAGGCTTTACGAATACCAAGACTTCACAAAATTAGAAACAAACATATCTAATTTTGGCGGTTACGAAGCACCTGCCTTTGACGAACACTTCAGTTCCGAACTGCCACCAGGAGAGTTGAACGAAAGAGACCCCGGAGATCTATTTGATGTCCGACAAAAAATTTTACAGCAAACAAATCCGCTGAGGGCAAAAATCCTCATTTTTTCTACTCTTTATCACCAGTTTACTTTTAGCGAGCGCGACTGGATGCTGCTAAAAAGCCAAGAACTTGACAATCTGCTGCGACAATTGTTTAATGTCTGCAGCAGCCTGCCCGAACTCGAATCTCAGTTGTACAGAACTGCCGGCAGTCTCGACAACACAGACGAATCCGACCAAGCCGCTAGCGTGATTATCAAAGCGATGAATTCTTGTTACGCAAAATTGCCACAGGAAGAACAGGATCAAGCCGAAGATTCCGCTACCGAAGATTGCGATCGAACCCATTTAAACAACAGCTTTTATCAAGAAAACGAGCCGGTTGACAGTGGCAGCGATTATTTTGAGGCGGGCGATATTACTCAGATGATTCAAGCTGCTCCCACTCACTATTATTATGACCCCGAGAAGACTTGCTTAGTGCCGGAAACTGCAGAAAATGCCAAGTTTAAACAACCCGAAACCAGCAGCCATAATTCCACGGCAAATTTTGGACAAGACTTTGTAGAAACATTACCAGTTTCAGAAACCCCGACAGTTATAGAAATTCACGATCCGATCGTTCCAGTTACTATCAATATTAGCGATTCCATCAAGCGCAAGTTGGGATTGGAAGAAGAAATGACAGGATTAGTCAGTCAAAGTGCTAACTCAGCAACGGAGCAAATAGAAAAGATATTCAGCGAGTTAGAAGCTGCTTTGAACGGAAAATTTTCTACGGAAAGTGCAGAGGAACGTTTGTACTTAAAATATAAAAATCTCAGAGATTATGTAGAACAAGTTCAGGGATTTACCGACAAATTAATTGAAATTCTGAAGGAAGTAGAGTCAAAAGAAAGCGGGTACTCTCCTTCTGAAACCTCGGAGAATCTTGCCGAAAATATTTCAGCAACAGAGCAGCCAAACCCGAAAGAGAAACCAAATCAGTATCAGCTTGTGGAAATGGCAAAACAAGGCAAGCCAAGGGCGATCGCCCTATTGATCAATCAATTGCTACAGCCTAAAGGAATTACCGCTACAGCCGGATTTAAAGACGGTTGGCTCCACATTATTTTAGAGTCTGCCGAATTACCAAACCAAGAGACTACAGCTACATACATTCACAAAAAACTGTGTACTTTAAAATCCCAAGATCTGACTCGCGTGAAAATTCACGGGCGACAGATAGGTAACAAAACAGTCGCTTGGACTCAAGAATTTGTGAATTAAACTCATTAAATCCCCCGACAGAAGGGAAGCATCTCAGTTTGGCAAAAAGCATTTTTTTATTGAGCGTGCGAGCGTCCCCGATCGCGTATTGTACTCGCTATTCGGGGACGCTCGCACTATAAAAGGCAAAACTGAGATGCTCCCGACAGAAGTTTGGGGCTACACAAACTAAGTTTGCAAGACAAAGACTGAAATTCAAAAAATCCAACAATAGCATATTTTACCCAGATTCAAAACAAATATGAATGCCAGCGAAATTTTAAGGCGATATACATCAGGACAACTAGATTTTCAAGGTATGAACCTCAGAGGCGTATACCTCAGCGGTGCGGATTTAATTGGCGTAAATTTAAGCAGTGCTGACCTCTGGGGTGCAAACTTAACGATGTCGTACCTGAGCAGAATTAACCTTCAGAACGCAAATTTAACTAATGCCAAGTTGTGCGGTGCTAACTTAAATCAAGCCAACTTGAGCGGAGCCAATTTGTCCGATTCAGACTTCCACGGAGCGACTTTGCAAGGTGCAAACTTTCGCAAAGCCAACATCTCTTTAGCAGTTTTTATAGATGCAAATTTGAGCGATGCAGATATGCGAGGAGTCAATTTGCAAGCTACAGATTTGCGAGGCGCTTGCTTGCGCGGCGCAAATTTGCGTAAGGAGCCGCGAATTTTTGAGGGTGCAAATTTGCGGAGTGCAAATTTGCAAGGTGCAGATTTGCGAGGAGTCAATTTGCTAGGTGCAGATTTGACTAAAGCTAATCTCAGTCAAGCGAATTTGACTGAAGCATCTCTGCGGGAAGCAAATCTGACTCAGGCGAATTTGAGCCAAGCTATTTTAAATGGCACATTTTTGACTGAAGCAACTTTGGTAGAAACCAATTTTTCTTGGGCTGTCATGACAAATGCTAAGTTAGAAAGAGCTATATTAATTGATGCTGAATTGGCTGGCGCTAATTTGCGCGGTGCATTTCTTCCTGATGTTAAGTTGAGCAATGCTAATTTAGTTATGGCTGACTTGAGTAGAGCTAATTTGGTGAGGGCTGATTTAAGTCGAGCTAATTTGAATCAAGCAAATTTGACTGAAACCGATATGACTGATGCTTACCTGGCTAGAACAGATTTGCGGGAGGCAATTTTGCACCGCACAAATTTGATGAGAGCTGATTTGAGCACTGCTAATTTAGCGGGAGCTCAATGGCGCGGTACAATTATGCCAAGTGGAGAAATACACGGATAATGCAAGTTTAGATTTTATATTTTAGATTTTAGATATTTCGACTTTCTGCGGCGACGCGAGCCGACAAGTCGCCCTACAAGTTTGAAATTTAAGAATTGAAGCTGCTTCAGACGATTTGAGATTTTAAATTTGTGATTAGACTTATTGCAAAAATCGAGCGCTTTTCTTAAAATTATTGGGAGCATCTCAGTTTGGCATTTATAGTGCGTGCATCTGCCTTGAAGCGAGTACAATACGCGAGCGGGGACGCTCGCACTATAATCAAAAAATGCTTTTTGCCAAACTGAGATGCTCCCAAATTATCTGCTATAGGGTGCGTGGATCAGCCTTGAAGGATCGGTTGAGCTATTCATCAAACATTTATGCAAGAGTTCTATTGTAGCATTGAATCTGCGTCACCACTGCTGGTAATTGAATATCCCGATTTGAGTTTTTTAGTTATTAATTATGGCAAATTACAAAACTGTGTTGTTTTTTAACAGTCTAACTTTACTGCTAGTTGGGCTGGTGACTGGGTGCTTGAGTTTATACGGTTCTTCGGTAAAAGGGTTATTTTTGCCGCCTTGCTCTGCCACATATCCGGGTGCCGGTTTCTTTTTCTTGGCGTTCCAAATGTTATTTTATTTGTCGGCAATGATTGGCATTTTTACATTTGGATTGCTGAGAGTTATTCAACCAAATCGCCCTGAGAATCGATTTATTTTATATTCGGCACTGTTGGCAGGTTGCTTTCTGTTCAATGAAGTTTTTCGCACCCACGTGCACCTGGGACGTGCAGGTTTTCCGAAGGTCACAATTGTCATATTTTATGCGGTACTGGCAATTGCATACGGATTGGTTTTTAGGAGGCAAATTAAATTAACTTCTTATCCTTTACTGCTGAGCGGCGTTGGTTTGTTATTTGTTGCTTTTTTTGCAGAGGCGCTGCCTTTGAAAAATGAGCTTGTTGCGAGTTTGTTAGAGGGAATTCCGAAGCTGTTAAGCGGGATTAATATTGCACTTTATTTTTGGTTTTTGTGCCAGGGTTCGATCGTGCGATCGCTCAATTCGACAAAATACAACCAAACAACTGCTTTGTAGTCATGCCTTGGATCGACTGGCGATCGCCCAATTCTACTTTTCCCCGAATTTTCAGCGTCATTCGCATACACCGGAGGTCAGAAACCGGGTTTTTTACCAAGATACTTCGTTGTCACCCAAATATTCGGTAAAAACCCGGTTTCTTTGGCGGAGTGCGTAAATCCTGACGAAAAGACGAAATTTGTAGGGGCGGGTTCGCCAACAATTTACGGTAAAAATGAATAATCTTGTAAACCCGCCCCCACCCACCAACAATCAAAATGTACCATAATTTAGTGGTCAAATGTTCATGTAAATAATGGCGGGGATGGGGCGGGTTTATGAGATTGTTTGTGGATTTCATAGATGGTTGGTGAACCCGCCCCTACGGGATTTGGGGATGTTTTTTATGAGGCTACATAACCGCTCAAAACAGAAAATATCTTTGTGCCATTGGCAAAACAGTTGCCGGTTCACAAGTTAACAATTCCCCATCCGCCCTCACTTCATAGGTTTCTGGATCGACTTCCATCTGCGGCAAATAATCGTTGAGTTTCATATCTCTTTTACTAATCTGCCGTGTCCCAGAAACTGCTACAGTGGGCTTTTGTAAACCGAGCTGTGCTGCAATATCTCGATCGCGCGCCACCTGCGAAACAAACGTCAAACAAGTCGCCCCAATAGCCCCCCCAAAACTGCCAAACATCGGCCTCATATGCACCGGCTGCGGCGTCGGAATGCTGGCGTTAGCATCTCCCATCTGCCCGTAGGCGATCGCCCCACCCTTAATTACCAACTCCGGTTTCACCCCAAAAAACGCCGGCCGCCACAAACACAAATCCGCCAACTTACCCTCTTCCACCGAACCAACATACTGACTAATTCCATGAGTAATCGCCGGATTAATTGTATATTTCGCAATGTACCGCTTCGCCCTAAAATTATCATTTACCCCCCCTGTTTCCCCCCCTTGGTAAGGGGGGGTTAGGGGGGGTAAATTCCCCCCTTGGTAAGGCGGCGTTATCCCTCTTGTTCCCCCCCCTTGGTAAGGGGGGGTTAGGGGGGGTAAATTCCCCCTTTGCACCTTCATTTTATGCGCCGTTTGCCAAGTCCGAATAATCACCTCTCCAACTCTTCCCATCGCCTGCGAGTCAGAAGAAATCATACTAAACGCACCCAAATCGTGCAAAATATCCTCAGCAGCAATAGTTTCCCTTCTAATTCTCGACTCAGCAAAAGCCACATCTTCAGGAATCCCCCGATCCAAATGGTGACACACCATCAACATATCTAAATGTTCTTCCAATGTGTTGACAGTGTAAGGGCGAGTCGGGTTAGTTGACGAAGGCAAAACATTAGCTTGGCCACAGACTTTAATAATATCCGGTGCGTGTCCGCCGCCAGCACCTTCAGTGTGGTAAGTGTGAATAGCGCGATTTTTAAATGCCGCAATTGTAGCTTCCACAAATCCCGCCTCATTGAGAGTATCGGTGTGAATTGCAACTTGCACGTCGTACTCGTCAGCTACACTCAAACAAGTGTCGATCGTTGATGGCGTAGTTCCCCAATCTTCGTGAAGCTTCAAACTCATTGCACCAGCCAATACTTGTTCGACTAATCCTTGAGGTTGGCTGCTATTTCCCTTACCTGAAAAACCGATATTTACGGGAAAAGCATCGGCGGCTTGCAGCATTCTGTACATATGCCAAGGCCCCGGAGTGCAGGTTGTGGCGTTTGTACCCGTTGCTGGGCCAGTGCCGCCGCCGATCATAGTAGTGATTCCAGAGGCGATCGCCACTTCAATTTGTTGCGGGCAAATAAAATGAATGTGAGTATCAACTCCCCCCGCCGTCAGAATCATTCCTTCACCAGCAATTACTTCCGTACCCGGCCCGATAATAATATCTACCCTATCTTGAATGTAAGGATTTCCAGCTTTACCAATTTTGTAAATTTTCCCGTCTTTAAGTCCAATATCTGCCTTAACAATTCCCCACCAATCCAATATTAAAGCATTAGTAATTACCGTGTCAACAGCACCATCAGCATTAGAAATAGGCGACTGTCCCATGCCATCGCGAATGACTTTGCCGCCACCAAATTTAACTTCATCCCCGTAGGTTGTGAAGTCTTTTTCAACTTCTATGAATAATTCTGTATCGGCTAACCGGACGCGATCGCCCACAGTCGGCCCGAAGGTTTCCGCGTAAGCGCGACGATCCATTCTGTAACTCATATTAATTAACTTCTCACTTGATTATTTGTTAGTTTCGCAGTATTGTTGATAATATTCAAATTGTCTCTCATTCATCTAACTCCCCATTCACTCTCCCATTAAAGCCGTAGACTTCACGACTACCGACAAAAGGTACTAATTGCACTTCTCTTTCATCTCCCGGTTCAAATCTAACTGCTGTACCCGCCGGAATATCCAATCGCATTCCTTTTACTTGTTCTCGATTAAATTCTAAGGCTTCGTTAGCTTCATAAAAGTGATAGTGGGAACCGACTTGGATAGGTCGATCGCCCGTATTTGCTACCAGCAGTCGTACCGTTTTAAGCCCTGCATTTAACTCTATTTCACCTGCTAAAACAATCATTTCTCCTGGAATCATCTTTTCTTACTGTGAGTTTATTTGGTTAAATATTTAACGAATTGGATCGTGTACTGTAACGAGTTTAGTGCCATCGGGAAAAGTCGCCTCCACCTGCACTTCATGCACCATTTCGGGTATGCCTTCCATCACATCTTCCCGCGTCAGGAGAGTTGTCCCGTAACTCATTAAATCAGTGACGGTGAGGCCATCTCTTGCTCCTTCTAAAATCGCGGCGGAAATATAGGCTAGTGCTTCTGGATAGTTTAATTTTAAACCTCTTTGTTTCCGGCGCTCGGCTACCAGGGCGCAGGTGAAAATCAGCAGCTTGTCTTTTTCTTGGGGGGTGAGTTGCATTGTTATTCTGGTAAGGGCGATCGCATTATTGACTCAAGTTTAACTATCAGTCGCGGTAAATCTATTGAAAATAAAATATGATTCTATTTTACCCAAACTCGGGGCAAACAGCAAGGGCGTTCTGAAAAAGATAAGCGCAGCAAGTGCCAAATGCCGACAAAACAGTCCCTAGCCGCAGCAGTGGATGTACCGCGATATCGGCACACCAAACCGTTAGGAATACGAGTCACGCCGATGGTACAATTACCAGGATAAATTGTTGCTTCAGATGGCAAAGCTCGCATTTTTTCCACGAGTTCTGTGGTGACGGATTCGCCAACCCAAGCGAGGGTTGCAACTACGGGTTTTCCGGCGAGGCCGTGGGGACTTTCGAGCATTTTGTGTCCGCCTTGGAGCCATTGTCTGTCAATCCACAAAGGATAGTTTTGTTGCCAGATTTCGGTGTGCGATCGCCATTCTCCAGACAAGAATTTTTCGCCCCTAGCACTGCGTCCAAACCGGGTAATTTCCCACAGCAAAATACTGGCTTGCGGTGCTAATTCTATCCGCAAATCTTGCCGATAAATTGCGCCGTCGAAAACGATTGTTTCCTGCGGTAGCCATTCCAAATTAGCGCCAGCATCTACTTGAATGTCAATATTTTGTTGCGCTGACTCTCCGCTGCTGCGATAAATTTTAGCAGCGGCTGCGGTGGTGATTAAGGCTTTGGCGGTGGCTTGGAGGTGGAAATTGAGCGAAAGGCGATCGCCCCCGACAACTCCCCCAGCCGTGTGCAAAACTACGCTGTGACAAACCTCTTTTCCTTCAGGATAAAACGGACGCTGCACCTTTAGGGGCGCTTGCATTTGATTGTGGATGATTTGAGTTGCGCCGTCACGGTTGGCGTAGACTAAATTGAGCTTGCCGTGCCATCCATTTATCTTATTTGCAGCTTGTTTTGTAGAAGGTTCAGTCACAGATTGTTGCATTTAAATTTAAAAATATTATTTCACATAAAGCCCTATTTATCCCGATTATTTTAAATGTTCATTTTTGTGCCAAAATCACATAATCATCAAGTCCATAACTTAAGTCATAAGGTAAATTAAAGTGCTGGCGAAAAAGTGGACTGATGAATTTTTGGAAAGCTAGATTTTCTCGAGCAAATTTTCCAAAGTTAGGATGGGATGTCCTGCTACCAGTTGAATTTAAATATTTATACCAAACCAATTTTAACCCCAGTTCATCAACAAATTGTTTGATTACACTTAGCTCCTGTTCGTAACTTTCAATTTGACGAATATTGTAGGGTTTCAGCAACTTTTTTTCTTGAATAATTAGCAAAACATAACCCGAATCTGTCAGGCTGTTGGTAAATATATCCTGATAAATCCGATGGGATTTTTCTCGGCTCTCTCCATCGTTAAAAAAACAGTGAGAAATTACAATAAACTCAAAAAAGTTTTGAGGAATTTTTTTAGATAGATTTTCACCATCAAAGATACTACAAGTGTCAAACCGAAAGTAAGCATTGATCGCCTGCGGTTCCATATATTGCCGCCAAAACTGGAGTCCGCGATATTGAAAAGCTTTTTGTTGTTCCAAAGAGTAATAGGATATGTGCATTGGCGGCATTGAACAAAAGTCGTTACTACTTTGGAGCAACAAACCTAGTCCGTAGGCAACTGTCCCCGGCCCTGCGGCAATATCAAGGATATTGACTTTAGTTGGTAATAACCCTGCTTTGTAAATAAGAAACCAAGCTAGATATGCACAATAGACGTTATCTAGGAAATACCTCATTAAATAGATGTGAGGACTTAGCTCAAAACTGTATTGAGGATCTTGTCCTTCTTTGAGTTTTTGTATATCGTCAATAGCTTGTTGAACTAAAAAATCAAAGTTTGTTTTTTGGCGTTTTAAATTATTAAACTCATTTTTGATAAAACCCGCCAAATGTTGTTCAAAATTATCGAAGACTTTTTCATGAATGCCTGTGCATTGGATCATGCTGGCATCGCATTCTTTAAGTTTAAAATTTTGTGAAATCACTTCAATAAACTTTGTGTCTGGAAGTAAATTCAACTCATCAATATACTCTGGAAAGGCGTCAAGTTGTCCTAACCCCACTTCCAGTTCTAATGCTGCTAAACGCCGATCGCCTTCTTGGATGAGGTCATTTTTTTGCTGCAATATTTTTTCAAGCTGTAGCCGATCTTTAAATAGTTTCTCTTGCCACGATAGTTTTGCCCCTGAATTTTTTATTTCTTTTAACAGTGTTTGGGCAAGTCGATTATTTTGACTCTTCACGGCTTGGTTGAATTTTTGGGAACGCCACCAGTTAGCTAGCGGATTATTCATAGCCAAATCCCTCTTTACCTTCCATAATTTCAACATCGGGGAGCATCGCCTTGAGTTTATTTTTAAACTTGCGATAACTCTGCTGTTCGCTATTGTACCACCAAGCGTACTTGTGTTTAAGAGCTAATGCTTCTGAGCGCGTTGACGCAATTAGCGATCGCTCATTACTGGCATGAAAATCCTGAATCACC
>JBBSNU010000011.1:0-21225 GCA_038260455.1 Chroococcales cyanobacterium
TATGGATTTGTTAATTTCGACAATTTTCGAGCTCGACTATTAGCTTGCTTTTCTAATTAGTTTTTATTATCACCTCAAACCCAGAAGACCCCTCTCAAACCGTTTTTCTGAAGCCCTCATCTATGCCGCCCAATTGCACGCAACTCAAATCCGCAAAGGTTCCGGCGTTCCGTATATTGCTCATTTGTTAGGTACTGCTAGTATAGCTTTAGAGTATCGGGCTTCTGAAGATGAGGCGATCGCAGCTTTGCTTCATTCCGGCGATCGCAGATCAAGGCGGCCCCACCACCCGCGAAGCCATCCGCCGCGGCTTTGGCGATACTGTGACAGCGATAGATCGCATTCTCACAGCTTCTAGCTCGGTCAGATTGGTCTCGGCGGCTGATAAACTTTATAATGCGCGATCGATCCTGAAAGATTCCCGTCAAGTGGGCGACTCTGTTTGGGAACGCTTTTGACAGTTGACAGTTGACAGTTGACAGTTGACAGTTGACAGCTTGAGGGCGACCTCTACCTGGAATGAAGAGGATTGGAGTAATGAATAGTCTGATTTTAATTTATCCCTAAAATGGAGAGGCTTTCAACCAATTCTTTATGGTAAAAAGCACTAATTATTAATTACCAATTACAATTAAACAATGGCCAACGTTCGTTTAGAAAATATTACCAGACGCTACCAAAACGTCACCGCAATCGACAACATAACTTTCAAAATCCCGGATGGGGAATTTTGGGTATTAGTCGGGCCTTCTGGCTGCGGAAAATCCACAATTATGCGGACGATCGCAGGTTTAGAAACTGCAACTTCGGGTAATCTTTATATTGGAGATAATTTAGTTAACAACATTCCGGCGAGACAGCGGGATGTCGCAATGGTGTTTCAAAATTACGCGCTTTACCCGCACATGACTGTCGCCGAAAATTTGGCTTTTGGATTGCGGATGCGGAATGTTGACTCGACTAAAATTCAAGAACGTGTCGAAACTGTAGCCCGATCGCTCTCGATCGACCATCTCCTCAACCGCAAGCCGAAACAGCTATCGGGCGGACAGCAGCAGCGGGTAGCACTCGGAAGGGCGATCGCCCGCGAACCCAAAGTATTTCTCTTAGACGAACCGCTTTCTAACCTAGACGCGCAACTGCGAGATGACACTAGGGCCGAACTCAAACAACTGCATCAACGGCTGGGAATTACCACAGTTTACGTCACCCACGACCAAGTGGAAGCGATGACTTTAGCGGATAAAATTGTAGTTTTAAATGCGGGTAAAATTCAACAAATCGGATCTCCGCAAAGCATTTATGCTAAACCAGCTAACCGCATGGTGGCCACATTTTTAGGCAATCCCGCCATGAACATTTTGCCGGCAATTTATGCTAACGAATCCTTTATTTTGGGAGATCAATCTTTAGCCTGTCCGCCCTCACTGGAACAAAGATTGCACCCAAGAGAAGGACAAGGATTTGATTTAGGTATCCGTCCAGAAAATATAGAAATTTTTAAGCCGCAAACAACAGAAAAAGATGATTTGAAAATCGATCTTTGGGCTTTAGAAAAAGTCCCTCTGGAGGTAGAGGTAAAAGTAGTGGAACCTCTGGGGCGAGAAACTTTAGTCCGGGCGAGTTTACCTTTGTTGAACGCTGAAACTACTATACAGGTGCAAGTACCTGCGAGTGTTCGCCTGCGTCCGGGCGATCGGCTGAAGGTACAGCTTGACTTCGATCGACTATTTATCTTTGACCCATCCACGGGCGAGGCGCTGTATCCTTAACTCGATTCAACATCAAATCTCAAAATCTCAAATCTTCAATAGATTGTCTCGGAATCACGCTGACCTCAGAAACCCGGTTTCTTCCTAGATTTCTCCTTCCCGACGCAAATTTTGCTCAGAAACCGGGTTTCTCGCCGTCGCAGTGCGTAATTTTTCTCAAATCGAAAATGGAAAATCCACTCATACCAATTTCATGAAGTAGCGCTAGATATTACCCCCCCAACCCCCCCTTAGTAAGTGGGGGCTAAGACTTCATAAGCACATCTTTAGAAAAATGGTATCACCCATCCACAGCCGAGGTCTCGATCGCTGATTACAAAACTTTACACTTGACGTTTCTCAAGTTACAGAGTAATGGTAAAGTTAGTATGTTCGCAAGGAAAAAGCGTCCCCGAGAAGCTGATATTTCCTGATTCCGGGCGATCGCGATCGATAACTGCGGATATTCCCCCAACAAGCGCCAACCCCGCCACCTTGGGAGTAACTCGCGAACCAAAAACTCCCAACCGCCTTCTAGCGGCATTTTTTAGATGAATCCCGACAACCTGCCTCAAATGCTGCAAACAGGATTTCACCTGACTTTAGGTGCAACTTCCTTTTTAATTGAGACATTGCAAGATCCCTTAAAGCGAGAAGAAAATCTGGACAAACTCCAGTCAGATTTGAGCCTTCTCGCCGATGAGTTGCTGGAAAAAGGGGAAATGACCGAAAAAGAAGCGCGGAATTTTGTCGATACAATTTTCTCTCCACCGGGCGAGAAGGAGAATGCAAGCAGCGACGAATCCGTCTCGCACCAGCAATCCGATACAGCAACTGACACTCCTTCGGAGTCGGTTGGACAGGCTGATGTAAAACAGATTCAAGAATTAACTGCACAGATGGCAGCGCTGAGGGTTGAATTGGAAAATTTGCGCGCCGAAAATTCCCAGGATTAAAGAATCCAAAATTCTTTAACACCGCCGGAGTTTAGTTGCAAACTTAACTTGCAAATTTATTTAACCGAACCAAACTTTAGTCATTGTCCCAGTGTTCAGAACCGATCAGGTCGCCGATGCGATCGCGCAGCAAGAAGTCGCATTTTTCGAGTTCTCCCTCGACGCAAGACCATTCTCGGGGCGGGATGAACTGACAAAGCGTGTAGATAGGCTGTTGTCGGCTAAGTACGCCCTCGCGCACGAGATGGCGCGCTTCATCTTGGATAACATCTAAAGAGTAGTGGAGTTGGTTAATAGTTGAGTGAATCATAATGCGCCCTCAAGGTTTTACTAAAAAAAATTATGTCCCTGGTAATAATATAATCGAAACTTCCGAATATGTAAGTTATTTTTTTTCTGTATACACAGATACTCTTGACCGATCGATTAAAAAAAATTATAGGAATCGTGAGTAAGCGATCTGATTTGTTTTCGGATTTTCAAACGCCGCAGATGTCCCAGGCTAACAGGCGGCGGATCTGCTACAAAGCTGCATTCACAACTCAGACATCAGTGTCCGATTCCCGGTTGCTGAATGCTTGGCCGCCAGCAGCAAAATTTCTGGCGACAAACCGGGTGTATCGATTCAATTGCTGAGCCTGCAAAGGAAATATTCAGGAATCCGACTGTTCAACTATTGCCCGTTTTGTCAGTACCGAACAGCAATTCTAAAGCGAGGGATTGCGCTGCCGGCATTTGCCCGAAACAAAATACATAAGGAATACTGGGAGGCAAATGTGGTAAAAATTGCTCTAAAACGTAGGGACTGCCGTAAATTAGCACAGCTTGCAGTTCTCCGCTGCTTAATAATTTCTTAAACCAATCTCTCGCTGCTTGGGTTAAATCGGCACTGCCTCGGAAGCAATTACCGCGAATAAAAATTTGTAGCAGTGTCGGAGAAAAATGCTCTGCACTTGCATTATGGGCGATCGCACCTGTGCGATCGTCAATTAGTTGCAATTCGTAACCTAACTCTTCCGGCCGGGCGATCGCCGGAGTGTGTTTTCCCAAAAACTCGCAACCCAAAACATCATCTACAATAATCAAATTCCGCAAAAACTGGTTTTCTGAGGGTTTTTTCGCTATTAAAGGTATATTTCCCCCAAACTTTAAAGAATCTCGCAAAATATCGGCAGCCGTTGCCCTTGCGTCGGGATTTGCCAGCAAACCTAAGTCGATCGACTCGATCGATTTTGAATCTACTGGTTGTTCCTTGGACTTTACAGACAAACCCACCTTAATTTTTGCTTGCCAAATTCGCTTGACAGATTCCTTGATTTGTGATATGGAAATCCGCCCTTGAGTGACAGCTTCGCAGACAGCCAAAATCGCCCCTTCCGGGTCAAGCGGCATCAACAAAACATCAGCACCAGCCTCAGCCGCCAAAACAGCAGCCTCGTTATGGCCGTACTTATTGGCGATCGCGCCCATCACCAAAGCATCAGTCACGATCAAACCTTCAAATCCCAACTCTTCTCGCAGTTTCCCAATCAAAATTTTGCGAGAAAGAGTAGCAGGAAACTCGGAATCCCAAGCCGGAATCAGCAAATGAGCGCTCATCACAGCATCCACCCCGGCGGCGATCGCCTCAACAAAAGGAGGTAACTCAACTGCAGCCAATCGATCGGGCGAATGCGGCAAAACCGGCAATTCCAAGTGAGAATCAACCGCCGTATCTCCGTGGCCGGGAAAATGCTTAGCTGTAGTCAAAACCGGATGTTCGATCGCGCCGCGAATAAAAGCAGCAGCTAATTTGCCGACAATTTCCGCTGTTTCGCCAAAAGCGCGGACGTTAATCACAGGATTGTCGGGATTGTTGTTAACATCGACGACTGGTGCGAGAATCCAATTGAGACCGATCGCCCTAGCTTCGATCGCAGTCACAGAGCCCATTTGTTCAGCATATCGATCGGCCGCTGCTGCATCGTGCCGCGCAATTTCGGCAATAGCCATCGGCGGCCCGAACCAAGTCGCCCCGGCGAAGCGCTGGCCAACACCTTCCTCAATATCAGCCGCCAACAGCAGCGGAAATTTTGCCCAAGACTGCAATTGGTGCGATCGAACCGCCAATTCCGCAGCACTTCCCCCCACCAAAATCACACCGCCCACGCCCAACTTTTCCAGATAATAGCGGAGTTTGCTGGCCGTGGGTTCCCATTCGGGATAGCGAATTTGGTGGTCGAACAAGTAGCCAGAAGCGCGCACCACGAACATCTGGGCCACCAGTTCGGGTAAGGAAAGATTGTCAATCATTCGATTTTAGATTTTAGATTTTAGATTTTAGATTGGGGGATTGGGGATTGGGAATTGGGAATCGGTAATTGGTAATTGGTAATTGGTAATTGGGAATTGGTATCAACTTAAGTCGGAAATTCTTTGTTTCTCTGGTTTATATCAAAGTCTAGATCCCCCTAAATCCCCCTTAAAAAGGGGGACTTTGAGCCTTTCCTGTCCCCCCCTTTTTAAGGGGGAGTAGGGGGCAAGCTAAGGGGGGATCTGGGGCCTAATCGTCAGATAGCAGTCTCGGACTACGTTCGCCGCTCAAGTTGACACGATGGAGGGTAATCGGGAATTCTTCCCTCTGCCTTCTTCCCTCTTCCTTCTTCCTTCTTCCTTCAATCGGGACTTTCGCCGTCAGCCAATTCTTCGTCCCCATCTAGAATATCCGGTTTGCGATCGGCAGAAAGCTGATTGAGCAGTATCAGCATTTTATCCCCGCGTTCCAAAGAATGGTCTTCGAGAAATATCACTTCCGGCGTGCGGCGCAGTTGAATCCGTTGGCCCAACTGGTTGCGAACGTAGCTCGTTGCAGATTTCAAACCTTCCATAGTCTCGGCCTTCGCCTCATCAGTACCGTAGATGCTGACAAAAACTTTTGTATGCTGAAGGTCTCCCGAAACAATTACGTCAGTAACGCTAACGATACCCGCACCGACGCGATCGTCCTTGATTCCGTTCAGCAACATCAGGCTGACTTCCCGTTTAATCATTGAAGCTACACGCTCAATGCGACGACTTGTAGCCATAGCAACTATCCCCTACTTTCCGATCGGCCATTTTCTATCAATTCTTAGTTTGACACAAAGATGGAGCGTCAATTTTAGATTTTAGATTTTAGATACTTCGGCTTGCTTCGGGTTCGCTCAGCACAAGTCGCTCAGTACAAGTTTTAGATTTTAGATTTACTTGCAGCGTTGCGAATCACCAGACGTGGAGCCCTCAGTCTCAAATTTGGGGATTTCCACGACTTTTGTAGGAAAACAAGTACCTGAGACGTCTTGCACTCAATCGCCGACTATTATATAGAAATATCTGCGTTTATCAGTGTTTATCTGCCTGACATCTGCGGTTCACCCATCGATCGAATATTTATGCAAGAGGTCTCTTGTGTTTGGGCGGGTACCAGGGGGAAGTTCTGCCAAAGTGCGCCACAATGAATTTTGGCAACGCTAGCCTTGTCACGATCGCCAATCAACAGTATAAAAACTATGGAAAAAGAATTTACGATCGGTCAAAAAGTCCGAGTTGTGGCGATGCCGCCTTACGTGAAAACCGCCGAACCGATGCCGATGCTGCGGGCTGCGAATCTAATTGCGATCGGCGCTGAGGGTGTTGTGCTCGATCGGCGTCCGGGCAATTATTGGGGCATTCGTTTTGAAAATGGTGCTTTTTTGTTAGACAGTCAGTACATTGAAGCAGTTGGCAATTGACTGTTGACTGTTGACTGTTGGCAGTTGGGAATTGGGAATTGATATCACAATTAAAATCTCCCTTTTCCTTTTTGCCTTTTGCTTCTTTTCTAGACTTATTGCATAAATCTTTAATTGATATGTTAACCGCAGATGTCAGGCAGATTAACACAGATAGACGCAGATAATTAGACTTTAACTGGTTCCCTGGCTCTGCCTGGAAACCTATGTCCAGAGGCTCTGCCTCGACGGAGAAAAGGTCGGCAGAGCCTCCGGATCTGCATTACCAGGCAGAGCCTGGTAACGAGTATATTCGCTAAAAAATTAGTTGCCAAACTTCCATTTTTAAGAAGCTAACTTTGCCTCCAAAGTTAAAGAATTAACCTGAAAATCCTCCAATACTTCCTCTATATGGGGAGATGTAAAGTTACAAGGTTGAGGTTTTCCCAAAAAATAACCTTGAGCGTAATCTACCCCAAGTTCCTTGATTTTATCCATAACCGCTTGACTTTCGACATACTCGGCAATAGTTTTAATTCCCATGACGTGAGCAATTTTGGTAATAGCTTCCACCATTGCGATATCAATAGGATTATCTGTAATGTTTTTAATAAAATTACCATCAATTTTGATATAATCAACCGGCAAGCTTTTCAAATAAGCAAAGGAAGACATCCCGCTGCCGAAGTCGTCTAAGGCAAATTTGCAGCCGAGTTCTTTGAGTTTCCAAATTAAGCTTGCTGCTTTGCTGAGATTCGAGATCGCCACGGTTTCGGTAATTTCAAAACAAATGATTTGGGGCGGTATTTGATGGATAGAAAACTGCTCCTGAATAAACTCGATCAACTTTTCTTCGTTGATGCTGTCGCCAGAAAGATTGATTGAATAAAGGCTGGGATATTTGCCAAAGGAGGATTGTAAATTAGATTGGGGAACTCCAGCAGGCAAAACGATTCGATCGCTTTCTGCTTCGGGGTTTTGGACTAATAAATTGGCTGTAAAGAATTGAGATAAGTTGCTAAATAAAGTGCGAATTACCCAGCGATCGATCGCTTGCATCAAGTTATAGCGTTCGGCGGCGGGAATAAACGCCATCGGCGACACTAACTGACCGTTTGCAAGCTGGAGGCGCAGCAGGATTTCGCAGTGGGTGCCGATGGCTGACGGGTTGAGCAAATGTACGATCGGCTGAGAGTACAAGCGCAAGCGATTCTCTTCTAAAGCTTGATTAATTTGGACTACCCACTGGGTTTCGCCGTGCTGTTTGATTAAATCCCGATCGCCCGATCGATAAACCTGCACCCGGTTGCGGCCTTTATTTTTAGCAGCATAGCAAGCTAGATCGGCCGCGCTCAACACCGCAGATGTCGATGCTGTTTTGGGATTAATTACCACCAAACCGATACTAACGCCGATCGAAAAAGTTTTGTCCTGCCACCCAAACCGGAATTTTTGAATGCTTTGTAGCAGCAATTTTGCAACATCTAAGCCCTGTTCTGGGGGGCAATTGTACAGGAGTACAGCAAACTCATCGCCGCCGAGACGAGCCACAATATCGGTTTTGCGGATATTGCTTTTAAATAGCTGGCTGACTTGGCGGAGTAGTTCGTCGCCTGCAACGTGACCTGCAGTGTCGTTAACTATTTTGAAGCGATCGAGATCGAGGTAAAGCATTACGTGTTCTTGGGCGTAACCTAGAGCGCTGTGCAGGGCGTGTTCTAACTGGTATTCAAATTCGCGGCGGTTGACCAATTGCGTCAAGGGGTCGTGAGTTGCCTGCCAGGTTAGCTGCCGCGCTTGAGTTCGGACTTGGGTGACATCTCGGAACACAACGACGGCCCCGATAATTTGGCCGTTGCTGGCGTGGATGGGGGCGACGCAGTGGTCGATCGCAAATTCGCGGTTGTGGTGGGCAATCAGCAAGCTGTTGTTTCCTTGGTCAACTATTCGACCTTCGTACAAAGCGATTTCGGCGATATTTTTGATCGGCATCCGGGTAGTTTCGTCAACGATTCTCAGCACGCTGGCGAGGGGCAAACCTTTTGCTTCCGAGGTTGACCAACCGGTGAGTTGTTCAGCAACTGGATTGAGGGTAGAAATGCAGCCGTTGCTGTCAGTAGCGATTACTGCGTCGCCGATCGATTGTAGAGTAACTTGAGCGAGTTCTTTTTCCTCAAAAAATGCTTGTTCCATGCGCTTGCGATCGCTAATATTCCGCTGCACGGACACCCAGTGGGTGACGTTCCCCAACTCGTCAGCAACGGGTACGCTGTTGAGTTCCACCCAATAAGTGGAACCGTCTTTGCGGTAGTTGATCAATTCCAAGCGCAGCGGTTCTCGGCGAGAGAAAGCGCGGCGAATTTTGGCAACTTGAGCGCCGTCGCTATCGGGCCCGCGCAGACAACTGGGTGTTTGGCCGATAATTTCTTCGGGCCGATAACCGGTCATTTGGGTAAAAGCTTCGTTGACGTAAATGATGGCGGGATCGGAGATATTGCTGTTTCCCGCATCCATAATGACGATCGCGTCGTTAGCGTTAACTACGGCCGATTCTAGCAGTTGCAGCCGCACCTCGGCCTGCTGGCGGGTAGCGATTTCCGTTTCGAGCCGGCTGTTAGTCGAGCTGAGGGAGACAATCGCTTTTTGCAATTCGCTAGTTTGTTGTGCGACTAAATCGTGCAGCAGATCGATCGCCCCGGACATTTCCATCGGATCGAGCACGCGCAGCAAGCTACTTTGAGTAACTATTCCCAGCAGTTCTCCGCGTTCGCCTCTTACTAGCAACCTGCGGACTAAACGCTGCTGCATTTCCTGATGAGCTACCCACAGCGAGTCTTCTGGCTTGAGACTAAATAAGGGGGTACTCATCACTGTGAGGGCGATCGTTTGCGACAAATCTATATCTAAAGCTTGAAATTCCACAATATCCCGTTCTGTGACGATACCTACGGGAATTGGGAACGGCAAATTCATCGATAACTCTCTGGATTCTGTAATTACCACGCAGCTAACGCGGTGCTGCGCCATCAACTCAGCTAAACTCAGAACCGACGCTGAGCGAGGCGCTTGAATGACTTCTGCGGTCATTACTTCTTTGACGCTGTGCATTTTTAAGATATTTGCCGGTTGCACCATTGCTTGGCGAATGCTTTCCGGGGTAATTACTCCTAGGAGTTGACCGCTGCGATCTAATACTGGCAGGTGGTGAATTTTATGTTGGCTAAGCAGAATTAGGGCGCTAAAAATGTCTCGATCTTCATCGTTTGTCAGCGTTACCGTCGGCTGTCGCATAACTTCTGCGATCGTAACATTTTTTAAGTTTTTGCCGGAAGCAATCAAATCGACGAGATCTCTCTCGCTGAAAATTCCTTGCAATTGACAATTTTGAGCAGATTGCCAGTTTGATTTTTCTAGAGGTGTTTCCACGACAAAGACGCAGATACCTCTGGCATCTCTGAGGACGTTTGAGGTGTGCGGATTGGCAATTTCTGTTAGCTGCTGGTAGAGATTGGTTGTTGAAATGTCTGCATTTAGAGGACAAGTCGGGCGCTGTTGGCCCATGAGCGTAATTACTTCTGCTAATGGGGTATTTGGCGCAACTGTCAAGGGGGAGCAGTCAATTACTCGATCTAAAGTCGGCAGATACTTGGAGGAATCGTTTTTGAACATATTTAATTGATTTTTGCGATCGCGCTGGCTCTGCGACATTCCAAAAAAGCCCTGTTTTCCAAGCACTAGCTGGAGTTTTACAGCGCTGCTGAGACAGCATAAAAATTTCTTGTAAAATATGCACCCGCTGTTTTGCCCGGTAGCTGACCGGTGACGGCTCTAGCTCTACCTATAAAGTTATTAAGCCGATCTTTATTTTAAGTTAAATTTTCGGTCTCGTGACACTTTTATTAAAAATAGTCTATTCGTTTTGATTTTTTGGCGATCGAGTTACCTGCCAAAACTATCCCTCGCATTGTCAATCAGATCCTTCTTTAGAAAGACACATTTACGGACTATTTTGGCTAATATAGAAGATGTTACTACAAAAAAGCACTGTCTTAAAGTTTGGCATTGTTAAGTTTTGCGACATTAAATTTGGCGAGCTTTAGGAAACCATCTGTGCGCTGTCAAGGGCAATCGATATCACACTATATATGTGATGTAGATTGCAAGTTGCGTAAACAACTGTGGTAAAATTGTAGATATAAACAGCAGAACTTAAATACATAATAGACCGAGGAAAAAAATATGAAACGCCATCTATTAACCGCTACTCTTTTAATTGCTCCTTTACTGTTCGCTGGCCCGGCTCGTGCCGAAAATCCGGCTCAAGTCAAGCAGTTACTGTCAACCGGCCAATGTTTTCAGTGCGACTTGTCTGGAGCAGATTTGACTGGGGCTCATTTAATTGGTGCAGATTTGAGAGAAGCAAATTTGCAAGGTGCTAACCTCTATCGCGCTAACCTCGAAGGTGCTGACTTGACGGAGGCTAACTTGACTGGTGCTAATTTAACCGCAGTTTTCCTGACTAACGCCAGTTTAAATGATGCAGACCTCGATCGGGCAAATCTAACCGCCGCCATCATCAACACCGTTGACGTATCCGGCGCATCAATGGAAGATATGACCATTACTGATGCCAAAATCTACAATACCCAAATCGGTGTCGGCGGCAGCTACGACCAGTAAACTCTTTTTAAACAATGCAAAGTACCCTTTTTAACTTAAAAACCCGGTTTCTCCCCAGAAACCGGGTTTTTAATTGATACGTCGTATTTGGACTCAGGTGCTAAATTAAAATTAGTATTGCTTTAATGGTCATAATCTTAATTCAAGTTGTACAATACAGCCATGTCCAAACGACTCACCATTGCCCAAGCACAGCAGCAGCTTCCCAACCTACTTCAAGAACTCACTGATCAGCCGATCGTGATCACTCAAGATGGTGTTCCCGTTATGGCGGCAATCAGCTACAACTATTTGACTGAACTCCTCGAAACCTTGGATATTCTCACCGATATTGAATTCGTTACCAAACTTCGCCAAAGCATCACCCAAGCAGACGAAGGCAAAACTGTTTCCTGGGAAAATGCTAAAGCCAAACTGGGACTATGAAAGGCGAAGCAAATTCAATCGAATACGACATCCAACTTACGCCGTTGGCGCTGGAAATGTTGGCGGAAGTCAAAGATAGACGAGAACAGGAGAAACTGCGCGATCGCATCGATAAACTCAAAATTGAACCAGAGAAGCAAGGCAAAGCGCTTGTTGATAACTTATCTGGATTTCGCAGTATCCGAGCCGTTGGACAGCGCGATCGCATTGTTTACCGGAAAACTGGGTATAAAGCCCCGTCCTTCGCTCGACGGCTTTCTCTTGATTTTTAGTCCTCTAATCAGTTCCCTAAGCACATCGGTTTTAGTTCTGCCAACACTTTTGCAGTAGTCCTCTAAAATCTCAGACTCAAATTCTTCAATCCTAAAATCTCATCTTTTTTTCATGCTAATATCCGGTCTTTATACTGTGTTTATGCTGTATAATAATAGCATGAACACATTGAAGTTTAAGCTATATCAGCACAAAAGGAATAAATATCTCAAGCGATCAATTAACGCTGCCGGGGTAATTTATAACCATTGTATAGCTCTCCACAAAAGGTACTACCGGATGTGGGGAAAGCACTTAAACTGTGCCAAACTTCAAGCCCATATAGCTAAAATCAGAAAGCGTAAACCCTTCTGGCAAGAGCTAGGCTCTCAAGCCGTACAAGATATTTGCCAACGGATCTCGATTGCCTATCAGCTATTCTTCAAACACCACAAAAAAGGAGTTAGACCGCCCAACTTCAAGAAAGTTAGAAAGTACAAATCCTTCACTCTGAAGCAAGCCGGATACAAATTTCTGGGCGGTAATAGAGTCAAGATTGGGAATAGAGTATATCAATTCTGGAAGTCTAGAGAAATAGAAGGAACAATCAAAACTGTCACTATCAAGAGGACACCCCTAGGGGAATTATTCTTAGCTGTGGTTGTTGTGGATAATATCAGTGACCTAGAAATTAAATCAGCGACTGGTAAAATAGCGGGATTTGATTTTGGGTTAAAGACATTCCTAACTTGCTCGGATGGTTCCCAGATTGAGTCGCCCCAATTTCTAAAGCAATCTCTGAGTCTGATTAAGAGAGCTAACAGAAGCCATTCTAAAAAGGTCAAAGGCTCTGCTAATCGAGAAAGAGCTAGAAAGCATCTAGTCCGCAAACATGAAGATGTAGCTAACCGCCGCTCTGATTGGTTCTGGAAACTAGCTCATGAGTTGACTGATAGATTTGATGTGCTGTGTTTTGAGACTCTAAACCTCAAGGGAATGAAAAAACTTTGGGGACGGAAGGTTTCTGATTTAGCTTTTAGGGAGTTCACCCAGATACTAGATTGGGTAGCTACTAAAAAGGGTAAGCAGGTCATCTACATTGATCCTTGGTATCCCAGTTCTAAGACTTGCTCTAATTGCGGTCATATCTTAGAGAAGTTGGACTTAGAAACTAGGGTGTGGCGTTGCCCTTCCTGTCAGTCAATTAATGATAGAGATGAGAATGCCGCTATTAATATTTGTGCAGTTGGGGCATCAACTGTTGGGTTAGGGGATGTTAGACAGTCTTTGACTGCAATTCCTGCTTGATTCCAGAATCCCCGTGCGTTCACGCCGGGGAGTATGTCAACTCCCAATCCATAAGTCCTGAGTTAGAAATGGGGCAACCTGTGTTGCCACATTCCTTCTAGAACCCCAAATCCACAGCAATGCGGTGCGCGCAAGCAAACCCAGAAAACGCCACCGCATTTAAACCCTGTCCCGGAAACGTACTATCGCCCACACAATACAAACCGGGCATGGAAGTTCGATTAAACGGCATTCCCAACAAACCCATTAACTTCTGCCGAGGAATCGGCCCGTAAGTTCCGTCTTCGCGGCCCAAAAAACGGCGGTGAGAACGCGCAGTCCCCACTTCCATATAATCCAAACCAGCATCTAAACCGGGAAAAATTGTTTCTAATCTGTCAATAATTCTCCCCGCAGCCTCTTCTTTTTTCTCCTCGTATTCCTGCGTCGAAAGTCCTTCCCACTCTTCCATCCAACTCGAAGTAAAAGCGTGAACGATGTGATATTCTGCGGGAGCTAAATCCGGGTCTAGCATCGTCGGAATTGACACTAAAATAGTTCCCTCCGGCGCTTCCATTTTGTCCCAATCTTCTAACAAAATGTGGTGACAGGCAGTACCGGCGGGGATGACGCTGGCTTCGACTCCCAAATGTAAACTCAGGAAACTGGGGGCTTTTTGATAGCGCTGCTGCCATTTCTTCTCGCTAGCTGGCATTTCTTCTGCAGGCAGCAATTTCTCGAAAGTATCCCAGCGCGTGGCGTTAGAAACTATTCGCTTAGCGCGGTAAACTTCGCCGGTTGTGAGTTCGACTCCGACAGCGCGGCCGTTTTCTGTGATAATTTTTTTTGCTTTAGCTTTGTATTGAATTTTCCCGCCGCATTTTTCTAATCCTTCGACTAATTTTTGGGCAATTTGACCGACTCCGCCTTTGGGATAATTTATGCCGCCGTAATGTCTGTCGGAAAATACCATTCCGGCGTTAATCATCGGTGTTAAGTCTGCGGGTACTACAGACCAGTAGTAGCATTCCATGTCGATAAATTTCAGTAAAGTCGGGTCTTTTATGTAGCGCCGCGCAATGTCGCCAGTATTTTGAGGTAAATATTTTACTAATCCCAAACAGGCTAAAGGATTTTGAAAGAATACTCGCACCAGATATCCGGGTTCTTCTAGGGATAGCAATTCCATGCCGTTGAGGCAATTGAAGACGTTCCAACATTCGCCATAAAATTTCTGGATTCCTTGGCGTTCGTGGGGGAATCTGTCGGTTAATTCTTGCAAGTATTTGTCATAAGGCTGGGGAACTTCCAAATCCAAGCCGTCGGGTAGGTGATAGTGAAGCTGTACGGGGTCGGGAATTGTTTCTAGGGTGACGTTGACTGCTTTGAGGGCGCGGGTGAGGAGGTTTGTGGTGCCGCGCTGTCCGAATCCAAATATCATGGAGGCTCCGACATCAAATCTGTAGCCTTCTCGATCGAAATATCCAGCGCTACCGCCGGGAATTGTGTAGCTTTCGAGGACTAAAACTTTGACTTTCTTGGCGGCTAGCTGGGTTGCTGTCACGAGTCCGCCAATGCCGGAACCGATGACTATCACATCAAACTCTTGCTCTGTCGGGCGGGAGTTGGGAGAAAATAACTGGGATTGGGTAGGATCTGACATTAGGTTAAAAATCTTAATATTTTTATAATTTTACAGTCGATCGCCCCAGAAGGAAGAAGTTCGGCAACGGATCTAACGGATGTAAGGAAGACTGAAGTTAGGCAACCGATAATGCCCAATGCCCGATGCCCGATGCCCGATGCCCGATGCGCCATGCCCGATGCCCGATGCCCGATGCCCCATGCCCTATGTTTTAAAAAGAAATGCTTCCAAAAAAAATGCGAGAGCAGTCTACCATTGCCGACTGCTCTCGTCTGCCGATCCTTTGAGAGGAGAACACTAAAATGAATATAGCCTTGTTGCCAACTAATGTCAATACTATTGGAAAAATATTTCAATAAGCTGGTCTTGAGGTTGGCAAACCAAGGTAGTGATACCATTTTAGATTTTAGATTTTAGATTAAAGATTGTGATAAGTTGCACAGAGCGATCGTTAGCGAATCCCGCCCCTACGGGGGCTACGCCAACGAAGACGATCGCTCTGTGCATAAAATCCCTGAAACCTAGCAATCTCGGCAATTTCCTCATGTCCCTGCAACTGCGCGTTTACGTTCCTCCACATCCGTTAATTAAACACTGGCTGGCTGTCGCCCGCGACGTTAGCACCCCATCGGTACTTTTTCGTTCTGCGATGACAGAATTGGGAAGGTGGCTGGCCTACGAGGCAATTCGAGAGTGGCTCCCGACTGTGGAGACAATGGTGCAGACACCTTTGGCACAATGTCCGGCGACGTTTATTAACCCGGAAGCTCCGTTAGTTGTGGTACCGATTTTGCGGGCTGGTTTGTCGCTGCTGGAAGGAATTCAGACGGTGGTGCCGCTGGCTTCGGTTTACCATCTGGGGATGGTGAGGAATGAGGAGACGCTGCAACCGAGTTGTTATCTGAATAAATTGCCGGCGCAGTTTAACCCGGAAACGCGGGTGATAATTAGCGAGCCGATGCTGGCGACTGGTGGCACGATTGGGGCGACTATGCAGGAGTTGACTTCGCGGGGAATTGATCCGAGTTTGATTCGGATTATTTCTGTGGTGGCTGCTAAGCCTGCTTTGAATATGCTGAGTGCAGAGTACCCGAGTTTGATTATTTACACGGCGACGATCGACGAAACAGTCAACGAACAGGGTTTTATTGTACCTGGTTTGGGTGATGCGGGCGATCGAACTTACGGCACCTAATACAATTTTAGATTTTGGATTTTGGATTCTTCGACTTCGTTCAGAACCTAAAATCTAAAATCTAAAATTGTCTGGTTCGATTTGTCAGTATTTGGGCGCGGTGAGTGGTTTCTTGAATCAGTTTCTAGAAACTGTGGTAAAAAGATTACCCGGGCGCAAGTAAAATCAGGCACAGAGAAAGTTAAGATTAAAACTAGAAGTCAAAAATAAATAGCGTTTAGCACTCATTGCCCGTGAAACTTGATTCTTTACCGCCAAGCTTGTCTGCTTCTGAGTCACCAACCCCCAATTCCGATTTGCCGCAACACCTACAAACACAAATAAAAGAGGCTTCTAAGAGTTGTGCTGCTTTAACCCCGGAGTCGGCTGAACTCTCAGTGAGTACAAATGCCGATATTTGTCAGGAAGAAAAGGGACTGAAGCCGAAGCACTGGGCAATTTTTGCCTCGACTTTTGCCACTATTTTTTTGGCTGAAATTGGAGACAAAACTCAACTCGCGATTTTGCTGATGACGGCTGAATCTCGGAATCCTTGGATTGTGTTTGCGGGTGCGGGTTCGGCTTTGATTGCAACCAGTTTGTTGGGAGTTTTGCTGGGAAGGTGGCTGGCGACTCGAATTGATCCGAAAACTTTGGAGAAGGCTGCGGGAGTTATTTTGTTGGCGATTTCGGCGGTTTTGCTGTGGGAAGTGTTGAGTTAAACGATTTTAGATTTGGGATTTTAGATTTGGGAATTACTGATTATGTTTGGGTAAGTCTACAGAAACCGGGTTTCTGGCTAAATTTAGCGATTCAAGCCAGGATTTTGGAGAGAAACCAGGTTTCTGGGAGCCTGTGGGTAAGTCGTAGATTTCTACAAGAGCTAACGAATAACTAAAAAAATATGGATTGGCAACTTCTAGGAATAACTTTTATTACGGTGTTTTTGTCAGAATTGGGTGACAAAAGTCAATTAGCTACGATCGCCCTTGGTAGCAGTTCTAACTCGCCCAGGGCTGTATTTTTCGGCACTGCGTCGGCGCTGTTGCTGGCTAGTTTAATCGGCGTTTTGGTTGGGCAAGGTACGGCAGAGGTGTTACCAGAGCGATTGGTAAAGACGATCGCGGCGATCGGATTTGGGGTGATGGGCTTGCGGTTGCTGTGGCCAAAATCTGATGAGGCGGAAGCATCTGAGTAACTCTCTCCCTCGATCGTTCGGCGGTTGAAACCGCTACTATACAAACAAAGTCCTAGCAGAGAGGGACTAAGACATAAGAATGTTGAGTTTTTTGAGATCAACCCCAAACTCTTGAGTTTTTCGTGGATTAAGCTTGATGCTGATAGCAGAAGCTAAGCAGTGTGCCACCAACAGCAAACTTGACTGCTTCCAAAGCGAAATAGCCTTGGTGTAATAGATTCATGCCGGTGGGAATTTCGGCTGTGGAGTCAAACAGATTTAGCTGCATTCCCAAGGCGCTCATTTGTGGTGTCAGAGCGTAGGTGTCAATCAGGGCGATCGTCAGAAGTACCAATGATAATATGATTGCTGTGCGGCTGCGCTTGCCGAAATCGCCGAATAAATTGCTCAAAACCATTAAACCGGTTGCTATCACGCCCGAACAAATTAATTCAACGCGGTTGAATCCCCAAAACATTAAGTTTCCGGCTGTGACAAATTCGGGAGATGTCATCATGCCCGATACAAACAGGCTAGGCATAATTACTAGGTCGATAATCAGGCTACCGCTGAGCCAAAAAATTAAGGCTACCATGACAATTGCTTGCCAGCGAGGTCTGATTGATTCCACTCTTGATGTAATAGCTGTCATATAATTAAACCCTCTAAATTTTTTTCTGCCTTTTCTAGAGCTTAACTAATTTTTTCCTAAAATCGTGTTAAGTATTTTTAAATTAATGGTAACTTTTGTGTAACTGATTTATAAGAATTGTTAAGCTTGCGGGCGAACAGTAACAGTTAAAAAAATGTGGCGATCGCCAAAAACGATTGATAATTACTCATGCCAGCGATATACCGATAAGATTTATGTGTTATTATTACAGTTAAATTGCCAAATATCAAAGATATTAGCCAATGATTGAAATGAACCAAATCCTGGAATTGAGTGCGGAAATAGCCAATCAATTTAAACCTGAAAAAATTATTTTGTTCGGCTCTTACGCCTATGGTAATCCCACGGCCGATTCGGACGTTGATATGTTGGTAGTTTTATCTTCAGAAGGTAATAACTTTCGCAAAACTTGGGAAATATTAAGTCAAACTCAGCCGAAGTTTGCTTTAGATTTATTAGTGCGAACTCCTACTGAAATTGAACAAAGGCTAGCTTGGAATGATTTATTTTTACGGGAAATTATCGAGAAAGGCAAGGTGATTTATGAATCCGCTGACACTTGAATGGGTTGATAAAGCTGAGGGCGACTTTACTACAGCTTTGCGGGAATTGCGATCACGAAAATCTCCGAATTATGATGCGGCGTGTTTCCACGCTCAGCAGTGTGCTGAGAAATATCTAAAAGCGCGTTTGCAAGAAGAAGTAATTGCTTTCAGTAGAACTCATAATTTGACGGTGTTGTTAGATTTGCTGTTGCCCATTGAGCCTGGGTGGGACAAGCTTCGCACAAAACTTTTAGGATTAACCGCTTTTTCGGTTGCCTATCGGTATCCCGGGGCTTCTGCTGATAAAGATACAGCGCGCGAAGCGTTAAATTTTTGTCGCGAAGTTCGCGAACAAGTACGGTTGAGTTTGGGTTTGACTCCATAATACAAAATCCGGCTTTAATAATACCCTCTTAATTCTTGACTCCCTCTGCTGGGATTCTTGGTTTGTCTAGGATCGGTTTCAACCACCGACTCTTATAAATAATATATGCCTAAATTTCAACTATCCTCTTGGCTTCCCCGTCTCCCCACTCAAGTCTGGATTCTCGCCGCAGGCAGATTCCTCTCGCAAAGCGGCACCGGTTTTACTTTATTTTATGCACCGATCTTTTTTGTCGATCGCGTCGGTTTATCTGCAACTGCTGTTGGTATCGGTTTGGGTATCGGTTCAATTGCGGGAATATTCGGCCGCGTTTTGGGCGGTTCTTTTTGCGATTCTAAATTTTGGGGAAGGCGGCGAACTTTATTGCTGGCGACAATGATTGCGGCTGTCGCTTCTTTTGTGCTGGCGGCAACTAATAATTTCAGCGGCTTAGTTGCAGGAAATGTACTGATGGGTTTTGGCGTGGGTTTGTATTGGCCTCCAACAGAGACAATGGTGGCGGATTTAACGGAGGGCGATCGGCGACAGGAGGCTTTTGCTTTGACGCGGCTTGCTGATAATTTGGGTTTGCAAGTTGGGATTATTTTTGGCGGTGTTTTGATTGCGGTAACGGGGAATTATCGATCGCTCTTTATTATCGACGGTATCTCGTTTATAGTGCTGTTTGCGGTGGTGGCGATCGCGATTTCTGAAACCTACAAACCTTCTACTGCAACAGATGCCAGCCCAAAAAATCTAAAAAATGGCTGGATGGTGGCGTTGAACGATCGCACTTTGCTAGTATATGCCTCGGTAAATATTTTGTTCACTCTCTACATTTCCCAAATTCAAACCACGATGCCGCTGTATTTTAGTAAATTTGTGCAGGTGGGGACATCGGGAGGAGGCTTTTCTACAGGTACAATTACCGTTTTGTTTGCTTTTAGCACATTTTTAACTGTGGCTTTGCAAATGCCGATTGTTAAGGCTTTGAGGCGGTTTTCCCATCCGAAAGCTTTGATGATTTCGGCGCTGCTGTGGGGAATCGGATTTATCGCGATCGGCTTGACGGGAATGGCAGCAACTGGCAATCTATTTTTAGCTGTTTTAGGCTTGAGCTTTTTGTCCTTAGCGACAGTTGCTTATACGCCTTTTGCTTCGGCTTTGGTGGTAGATTTAGCGCCGGATTCTTTGCGGGGCGTGTATTTGGCGCTTAATTCTCAATGTTGGGCGATCGGGTATTTAATCGGCCCACCGCTGGGCGGTTTGGCTTTGGATCAAGGTAAGTGGGCGGCGGATAATTTTTGGTTGGGTTTGGCTCTTAGTGTGATGCTGGCGATCGCGATTTTGCAAAAGCTCGATCGAATGTTGAAAACGAGAATCTAATATTAGAAATCTCCACAACAGTCAACAGTCAACCGTCAACAGTTAACAGTCAACCGTTAACCGTCAACAGTCAACAGTCAACAGTCAACCGTCAACTAACTAATTTATTTTCGTCGATCGCCCAATTTGCGATAAACTTCTCTCAAATCAACTTGATGGTGAGCCAAAGCCACCAAAGCGTGATAAAATAAATCCGCCACTTCCCCAGCAATCCCGTCTTTGTCGTCATCTTTGCAAGCCATCACAACTTCCGCCGACTCTTCGCCAATTTTCTTGAGAATTTTGTTGTCGCCTCCTTCAAACAACTTGCAAGTATAAGAAGTTTCGTTAGGATTGTCTCGCCGATCGCAAATCACGTCAAATAATTGAGATAACATATCCCCAGGCGGCGGTGAAATTTCCCCATCAACTTGGTGAAAACAACTTCTTTCACCCGTGTGACAAGCAATATCTCCGACTTGTTCGACAGTCACCAGCAAAGCATCGCTATCGCAGTCGTAACGCAGCCCTTTGACATTTTGAAAGTGTCCCGAAGTCGCCCCTTTCGGCCACAATTCGGAACGAGAACGACTCCAGAACCAAGTTTGACCGGTTGCGAGGGTTTTTTGCAGCGATTCGCGATTCATCCACGCCATCATCAACACTGTACCGTCTAAGTAATCTTGGACGATCGCCGGCACTAAACCGCGATCGTCGTAACGAATCTTTTCAATGGGAATCGATCGGCTCAAACTAGACAAATCATTAGTAGACATAATTTTATTGCAACCTTAATAGCATAAATTAACACTTTCCTGTCGGAGATTTATTTTAAACCGCAGAGGACGCACAAAACAGAAGAGATTTGGCAAGTGATGGATAAATTGTCAAGAACTATTTTACAAATTATTACACTTTAGGGCGATCGCAGCCAGTGCGACCAAGCCTGAAAAACTCAACCTATAGCGGTTCTCAAAAAAGTGAGGATAGCCCTATGCCCTATGCCCTATGCCCTATGCCCTATGCCGTTCGCGTACCTCATATGAGAGCTCGAAAGGCTATAGTATTGCTACGGATTGGTTTGTATCCTAAAATCAATTAACATAGTTTCTTTAAATCGACCTAACCATTATCCTGAAGTCGCTATAAAAGTATCCTAGCAACAACAGACCTTCACTAAGGAGAAAACTTTGGTTTCCACA